>JANLYC010000034.1:0-5029 GCA_031365435.1 Nocardioidaceae bacterium | reverse complement strand
GATCGCCGCCAGAAAGCTCCCAATTCAGAATTCTTCCCTGTAGTGCTGCCGTCAGAGAGGCTGAAGAATGGACCTGAGCTCACGTCTTGATCCGGTGTTGTCGGTTGCCGCTGCCAGGGCGCGCGAGGTGGACGCGGCCGGAACTTTTCCCACCGAGACAATCGGCGCGCTGCGTGCGTCCGGGCTGCTCGGATTGACGTTGCCCGAAGAGGTCGGGGGCTTGGGTGGCGGTCCCAGCGAGCTGGTCGCGGTGATCACTGGCCTGGCGGGCGCCTGCGGCTCGACCGCGATGATCTACCTGATGCATATCAGCGCTGCCATGACGGTGGCTGCCGCTCCGCCGACGGGACTGGACGGCGTCCTGGGTCAGCTGGCCGACGGGTCGAGCCTGGCCACCCTGGCCTTCTCCGAGGCAGGCTCGAGGTCGCACTTCTGGGCGCCGGTCTCGCAGGCGAAGGCCGACGACTCAGGCGTCCACGTCAACGCCCCGAAGAGCTGGGTGACATCGGCCGGTCACGCCGACCTCTACGTCACGTCGACGGGGTCGGCGACGGGACAGGGTGTTGATCTGTACGCCATCCCCAAAGGGACGCCCGGCATCACCGTGACCGGTGGATGGACCGGGCTCGGGCTGCGCGGTAACGGGTCCAACCCGATGCTCTTCGACGTCACCCTGGACGAGAGCACCCGAGTCGGGGAAGCCGGCGGCGGTTTCGACATCATGCTGTCCACGGTGATGCCGTGGTTCAACCTCGGTAATGCCTCGGTGTCGGTCGGGCTCAGCCAAGCTGCAGCAGACGGCGCAATCAAGCACACCAGTGCCGCCACGCTCGAGCACGTCGGTCAGACCCTATCGGCCCTTCCGACGATCCGTGCGCAGCTGGCGAAGCTGTCGATCGACCTGGCCACAACCCGCGCCTACCTGGACCAGGCTGCCTCCCGGATCGCGACACCGGCCGAGGACACCGTGTTGCACGTGCTCGGGGTCAAGGCGGCCGCCAACGATGCTGCACTGCGCATTACCGACGCGGCGATGCGGGTGTGTGGTGGTGCCGCGTTCTCCGAGCACCTGCAGATCGACCGCTACTTCCGCGACGCCCGGGCCGGACATGTGATGGCGCCGACCGCCGATGTGCTGTACGACTTCTACGGCAAGGCCATAACGGGTCAACCGTTGTTTTGATCGCAAGCGACTGACCCGCGAAAGGGGAACCATGAACCAACCCGTGCTGGTCGGCGCCGTCGCCTACACGCCGAACGTCGTCTTGATCTGGGAGGGCATGCGCGAGTACTTCGCCGACACCGACGCCCCGATGGACTTCATCCTGTTCTCCAACTACGGGCGGCAGGTCGAGGCGTTGCTCCAAGGCACCATCGATATCGCCTGGAATACCAACCTGGCCTGGGTACGAACCGTGGGCCAGACGAACGGAGAGTGCCGCGCGCTGGCGATGCGTGACACCGACACCGTCTTCCAGACGGTGTTCGTTGCGCCCACAGGAGGCGGCTTGAGCGGGCTGGAGAGCCTGCGCGGCAAGCGGCTTGCACTGGGGTCGCAGGACTCGGCGCAGGCGGCGATCCTTCCCGTGCACTTCCTGCATCAGGCCGGGCTCGCACCCGACGGTGTCGAGCTGCTTCGCATCAACAGCGACGTCGGCAAGCACGGTGACACCGGACGAAGCGAACTGGATGCTCTTCGTGCCGTCCTCGACGGGCGCGCAGACGCGGCCGCGATCGGCATCAACACCTGGGAGTCGATCGGTCGCGACGAGCTCATGCCGGGCGCCTTCGAGGCCTTCTGGACCTCGCCGATGTACAGCCACTGCAACTTCACCGCACTCCCGGGTCTCGGTGCCGACCGCGTAGACCCCTGGCTCGCTGCCCTCTTCGCCATGGATTGGGAGAATCCACGGCATCGAGAAGTTCTCGAGATGGAGGGACTGCGTCGTTGGGTTCCTCCGGAGCTGGACGGCTACCAGTCCCTCTTTGAGGCTGTCGAGAACCAGGGAATCTCGCTGCGATGGTGAGCGACGCCGTACCGCGTGATCCGGCAGCGGATCCCGGTTTCCTGCTCGACATGGTCGAGCAGGTGGGCCGGGCCCCTCGACACGGGCTCGTTCAGGTTCCGCTCCGATCCGGGGACGTCGATGGCCAGCGCCGGACCGTGTCGGCTTGGTGCGAACGCACGGGGAACCGGCTCGTCTCGGTGAGCGAAGGCGTCGCACGCATCCGCCGGGGCCGCAGCCTCGACCCGTTCGCCGGACTCGACCCGAACCAGGTGCCCGGCACCCGGTTGTGGATGTACACGAACTTCGACTGCAACCTCGCCTGCGACTACTGCTGCGTCCGGTCCTCACCGCAGACGCCTCGAGCAGCCCTGGGAGCTGACCGCGTCCGCCGGTTGGCTGCCGAGGCTGTCGACGCGGGAGTCTCCGAACTGATCCTCACCGGCGGCGAGCCCTTCCTGCTTCCCGACCTCGCCGACCTGGTGGCCGCCTGCACCTCCGTGCTCCCGACCACGTTGCTGACCAACGGGATGCTCTTTCGTGGCCGTCGTCTGGAGACCCTGCGTCGAATGGACCCCGACCGGCTCACGCTGCAGATCAGTCTCGACTCCCCGACCGCCGAGATTCATGACGCCCACCGGGGACCAGGCTCCTGGGACCGCGCCGTAAGCGGGATCCGGATCGCACTCGAGGAAGGATTCAGGGTCAAGGTCGCCGCCACCCTTCCCTATGAACAGACCAACGCGGTCGAGCCGTTCCACGCATTCCTCGAGAACCTCGGCATCCCACGCGGAGATCGCGTCATCCGCGCACTCGCCCACCGCGGGGTCGCCGACCAGGGCATCGAGCTCACCGTCGAGACCCTGATCCCGGAGATCACCGTCACGGCGACGGGCGTCTACTGGCACCCGGTCGGCGCCGAGCACGCCGACCAGCTCGTGACCCGCGACATCTTCCCGCTCGCGGATGCCATTGCCCGAGCCGTTGAGGAGTTCGCCGGCTACCGCGAGGACGCCACTTCCGCAGCTCAATGGTTCCCCTGCGCCTGAGCCGACACCGCCGCGCCACGTCGCCGGACTGCCGCGCCGGCGCTGGCTTCGCTCATCCGCGAGGTGATGCGGCGGGTGTCGTCGCCCGCAGACGCGTCAATCCGGCAGCGGAAGGGCCCGGGCCACGGTGATGCTGGTCTGGCCCGCGACGTAACCGAGGTGTTCGTTGAGGCGCAGCATCGACGAGTTGCCGGCCTGCGTCCAGGTGTAGAGCTCGTCCAGGCCGTTGGCCGCGGCCCAGTGCAGGGTCCGCCGCTTCAGATGTGAGGCGATGCCGCGGCCGCGCCAGTCGCGGCGTACCGCGGTCAGCGCATTCTCAGCACGTCCGGGCCGGTCCTCGTCGCGAAACAGACCCGCACACCCGATCACCTCGCCGTCGTTCAAGGCAAGGAACATGGGATCACCGCGCCACGACGTGTCCCACTGCTCGGAGCTGATCTCCAGCGGCGTGTACAGCGCGAAGTCAGCGAGTACCTCCTTGCCGAATTTCTCAAAGCAGGCGGCCCACAGCTCCGGGCGCTGGCCGACAGTGACGACGTCGACGCCGGCCGGCAGGGTCGAGGGTGGCTGCTCGTCAGCGACGGCGCGCACCTGTTCGATCTGGCGGTCCACCTCGGCGAAGCCGAACCGGATCGCGAAGGCCAGCGAGCCCTCGTCGTCGACGCTGGCGCGGATGCGGGGCAGGCCGAGACTGGTGCAGTGCTCGGCCAGCGCTCGCAGCAGCGCTGACCCGATGCCTTGGCGGCGGAACGTGGACAGGACACGAGGGGCAGCGAACCCGTTGTCAGCCGACTCGGACCGATTGGCCATACCGGAGCCGACCACGGTGCCGTTCCAGACCGCGAGCAGCATCAGCCGGTCCGATGAGTCCTGCGCACGAAGTTCGGCGACGGTGTCACATCGTTCGCCCGGCACGACGGCGATCCGGACCGCCCGCCAAGCCTCGTAGTCCTCGTCAGTGACACAGACAGACAACTTCATGAGCGGCCATCCCACACCACTGACCGTGTCTGGTCAACGCGGTGCAGCTGGGAGCGGCTAGGCCACATGCAACCAATAGTTGCGCATAGGTCGAGAGCTGGTCTACCGTGATGTGCAACCAAACGTTGCATGAATTGCGGTCACGGTGCTGACCGCGGCCGTTCGGCGCACCGACGAGCGGTGTATCCACGAGACGAGAGAAGGAATCAAGACATGGACATCCTGCACAGGGTCGGGGTCAAGACCCAGACACCCACGAAGGTGTATGACGCACTCACGACGGTCGAGGGTCTTGCCGGTTGGTGGACTGACGACACGAAGGGGAGCGCCGAAGTCGGCGGCGTACTCGAGTTCCGCTTCCCACCCGGTGGCTTCGACATGTTGGTCCGCGACGTCGAGCCCGGCAAGCACCTGCAGTGGGAGGTGGTCGAAGGTCCCGCGGAGTGGATCGGGACGACGATCGACTGGGAGCTTCGTCAGGACGGTGAGTACACGATCGTGCTGTTCAAGCACGAGGGTTGGAAGGTGCCGGCGGAGTTCATGCACCACTGCAGCACCAAATGGGCGACCTACCTGATGAGCCTGAAGTCGCTGGTCGAGACCGGCGAGGGTGCGCCTTCCCCGCGGGACGTGCACATCGCCTTTCCGGACTGACCGGAGGGTCATGCGCCACAGGTTCTCGGAGTGTCAACCGAGCGCCCAGACCGGAGTCAGCAGCCCGGACCGAGCGGCGACCGCCAGGTTCACGACGTCGATGAAGCGCAAGACCTCGGCGCGGCCGCTGGGGGTTGCCGCTCCCACGGACAGGTCGAAGCGCCACGATCCGGTATCGCTGTCCACCGTGAGCAGGGCCTCGAAGCCCGTCCCATCCGTCCGGTCCTCGATGTGGAACGCATGGATGTCGTCGAGCGAGATACAGAACGCGAGCCACACGTAGGTGCCGGCCTGCAGGCCGAGCAGCAGGCTGCGGTCAGTGACGAACAGCAAACCTGG
>JANLYC010000006.1:0-5934 GCA_031365435.1 Nocardioidaceae bacterium | reverse complement strand
GTTCAAGCAGGTGGCCGCGGTCATCGAGCGTCGGATGGCGGACGAGGCGACGCGGATCCCGCGCTCGGTCGGGCTTGACGAGCGGTTCGCGTCAGTCCTCCCCGATGTTCTCATCACGATCGGTGTCGACGAGTTCGCGCGGCTCGCCGAGGAGGCGCTGCGTCCCAAGGAACCGCAGGTGATGGGCTTCGCGCACATGCACGCGCCACAGGTCAGCGTCCGCGAGCAGGGGACCGTTCTCGTTCATCACTTGCGGCGTACGCGCACGTCCACCTTCCGGGCGCTCGTGGCCGACTCGCCTGACACGTTGACGACCGTGGCTCGCTTCCTCGCGCTGCTCGAGCTCTTCCGCGAGGGTCTCGTGTCGTTCGACCAGGTCACGCCGCTGGGCGAGCTGAGCATCCGCTGGACGGGATCGGACGACGGTGACATCGAGATCGTCGACGAGTACGACGAGATCGCCGAGCCGGAGACCGGCGACGAGGCCGCACCGGACCTCGACGGCGACACGGACGCGGACGCCGCTGGCGATCCCGGCGACGCTTCCTGAGCGCGATGTGCCACGATCAGAGCTGACCTGCCGACGAGGAAGACCGAGGCCACGTGACAAGCGACATGTCCGCCGACACGGCGGCGCAGACGTCGACAGCAGCTCCGTTCGAGGAGTCTGACTCGGCGGACGCCGCCGGCCAGGCCGATTCTGCGCGGCTGCCGCTGCGGCCGTGTCTCGAGGCGGTCCTGATGGTGGCCGACCAGCCGCTGGACCACCTGTCCCTGGCGCAGGCCGTGGGTGCACCGCCGGCCGAGGTGGACGATGCCTTGCACGCGCTGGCGGCGGAGTACACCGAACAGGGACGCGGGTTCGACCTGCGGAACACCGGAGGTGGCTGGCGCTTCTACTCGCGCGAGGAGTTCGCTCCGGTGGTCGAGCAGTTCGTCGTCGACGGCCAGCAGGCGCGGTTGACCCAGGCGGCTCTCGAGACGCTGGCCGTCATCGCCTACCGCGAGCCCCTCAGCCGGGCGCGCGTCTCGGCCATCCGCGGGGTCAACGTCGACAGTGTGGTGCGCACGCTGGTGTCGCGAGGCCTGGTCGAGGAGGCCGGCACCGACGCCGAGACCGGCGCGCACCTGTACCGCACGACGACCTACTTCCTCGAGCGGATGGGCCTGACGAGCCTCGACGAGCTGCCCGAGATCGCTCCGTTCCTGCCTGAGATGGGCGACATGGAGGGCGAGCTCGAGGAGTTCGCGTCCGGTTCGGCCGCTGCTGAGTCGGGTGGCCCCGGCGAGGCACCGGTACCGGGCGACGTGGTGGGCGAAGAACCCGCGGCGGATCCCGCACCCGACCGGGAGTGAACGAGCCCAGTGCCCTGGTCCGGCTGCAGAAGGTGTTGGCGGCGTCGGGGATCGCCAGTCGGCGCAAGTGCGAGACCTTGATGGCCGACGGGCGGGTCGAGGTGGACGGCAGCGTTGTCACGCAGCTCGGTGCCAAGGTCGATCCCGAGACGGCCGTCATCCGGGTCGACGGCAAGCGCCTTCCGGTCGCGGCGTCCAAGGTCTACCTGGTGGCCAACAAGCCACGTGGCGTCGTCAGCTCCATGGCCGACGAGCAGGGCCGACCCGATCTTCGCACGCTCCTCGCGGGCCGGACCGAGCGGCTGTTTCACGTCGGACGACTCGACACCGACACCGACGGGCTGATCGTGCTGACGAATGACGGTGAGTTCGCCCACCGACTGGCCCATCCGTCGTTCGAGCTGAACAAGACGTTGTCGCCCAGGTCGGCGGCGTGGTGAAGCCCGCTGTGCGCCGCCGTCTTCTCGACACGGTCACGCTCGAGGACGGTCCGGTGGCCGTGGACTCGTTCACGATTCGGAGCAGCCAGGGCGGCAAGTCGCTCGTCGAGCTGGTCATCCACGAAGGACGCAACCGGATCGTACGAAGGCTGCTCGCGGAGGTCGGTCACCCTGTCCTGCGCCTCTCGCGTACAGCGATCGGGCCGATCCGGCTCGGAAACCTGCACTCGGGACAGGTCCGCGAGCTCGACACCGACGAGCTCGGCACGCTACTCGACCTCGTGGGGTTGTGAGACCAGCGCCAGGGGCAGGGTCTGTCGTCACTACGCTAGGCGCATGATGCAGCCAGCAGCAGCGGGGGACGGACTTGCGGGTCCGGTCCTCGTCGTCGGCGCCGGGCTGATCGGTGCGTCGGTCGGGATGGCGCTGTCCCGGGCCGGGGTCAAGACCTACCTCCAGGACGCAGACCGCACGGCAGCGCATGTGGCCGCCTCTCGCGGCGCCGGCTCGGACGAGTCCCCGCCGGAAGACGTGGCACTCGTCGTCGTGGCCACGCCGCCCGATGAGCTGGGCGCAGAGATCGCCCGTGCCCTGGCGGCATACCCCGACGCTGTCGTCACCGATGTGGGGAGTGTCAAGGTGCGCCCGCTCGCGGAGCTGCTGGACACGGGCGTCGAGTCCGCGCGGTACGTCGGCGGGCACCCGATGGCCGGTAGCGAACGATCCGGTCCGCTGGCGTCGGCTCCGGACCTCTTCGACGGACGGGCCTGGGCGGTTGTTCCACATGCGGGGTCGAGCCAGGAGGCGGTCGAGGCCGTGGTGTGGCTGGCGCGGACGTGCGGTGCCGTGGTGACCGAGATGACGGCGGGCGATCACGACCTGGCCGTGGCCCGCATCTCCCACCTCCCGCATCTGGTGGCCGCGCTGACCGCCGGCCAGCTCGGTTCGGCGCCGGCCGAGCATCTGGCGCTGAGTGGCCAGGGGGTCCGTGACGTCACGCGGATCGCGGCTGGTGACCCGGCCCTGTGGCGGCAGATCGTGGCAGCCAACGCGGTGCCCCTGACCGAACTGCTTCGCGGCGTCCGGGCCGGGATCGACGAGCTGCTCGAGTCCCTCGCAGCTGGCGACCAGGACCGCGTCGAGGCCGTGCTGACGGCCGGGGTTGCGGGCACCGAGGCGATCCCGGGCAAGCACGGTGGACCTGTGATGGAGCTGGCCGAGGTGACGGTCGCGATCCCCGACGAGCCTGGCGCGTTGGCCCGTTTGTTCGGTGACGCGGGTGAGGCGGGAGTCAACATCGAGGACATCCGCATCGATCACGACCCGGCGCGCGCGTACGGGCTCGTCGAGCTCGACGTGTCGGCCGCCGCGGCGGACGTACTGCTCGAGGCACTGGCTGCCCGTGGTTGGTCGGCGCACCGGTAGCCTCTGAGGCGGCTCCGGCAGATCGACGAAGGGCGGCAGTCACGTGGTAGCGGGCACGGTGGTCGACACACTGGTCATCGCGATGGACGGGACCGCCGGGTCGGGCAAGTCGAGCGCCAGCCGGGGTGTGGCCAAGGCGCTCGGGATGCGTTACCTCGACACGGGAGCGATGTACCGCGCCATGACGTGGCTGATGCTGCTTGAAGGCGTTGATGTGTACGACGCCGAGGCTGTTGCGGCACGCGCCGAGCGCGCGAGGATCGAGTCCGGTACGGACCCGACGCATCCCACGATCACGCTTGACGGACGCGATGTCTCGCACGTGATCCGCACCGGCGAGGTCAACGTCGCGGTGAGCCCGGTGAGCGCCGTACCACGGGTCCGCGAGCTGCTTGCTGACCAACAGCGGCGGATCATCGGAGCCGGCGGCATCGTGGTCGAGGGCCGCGACATCGGGACCGTGGTGGCCCCTGATGCCGCACTCAAGATCTACCTGAGTGCCGATCCTTCCGCGCGGGCCCGACGCCGCGCTGCGGAGATGGCGGCGCACGAGGCGCGCGACGTCGCTACGGTCAAAGACGCGCTCGTTGCGCGCGATGCCTACGACTCGGCCCGGGAGGCGGCCCCGCTGAGCGCGGCGGCGGACGCCGTGCTCCTGGACTCGACCGACCTGACGCTCGCGGAGGTCATCGCACAGATCGTCGAGCTCGCGAGGACCCGCACCAGCATCGGGTGAGTGACGCGTTCGACGCCCGGGGGATGCGAGAAGTTCGCCGCAACGCCGATACGATGCTGGTTTGACTGCGATCAGCAGACCTGTCGCTCCCCTGGGGCGGCAACCACCATGACCGGGCAGTGCCGTCCAACGCTGTCCACGAAGCTCGAGGTAGTGCAGCCCGATGACGTCCGACGAGAGCATGTCGACCGCTGACCCAGCACGGGGTGACTCTGCGCTGGCTGACTCTGCGCTGGGTGACTCGGCGCTGGGTGACTCTGCACTGGGTGACTCTGCACTGGGCGGACTGGGCGGCGATGACGCGCCGTCAGGACCGCTGCCGATCCTCGCGGTCGTGGGGCGCCCGAATGTGGGCAAGTCGACCCTGGTCAACCGGATCATCGGTCGCCGCGAGGCGGTCGTCGAGGACGTGCCTGGGGTCACCCGGGACCGGGTGTCGTACGACGCCCTCTGGAACGGACGCCGGTTCACGGTCGTCGACACCGGCGGCTGGGACCCGGATGCCCGCGGGCTGGCCGAGCAGATCACGTTGCAGGCCGAGATCGCCGTCTCGCTGGCTGATGCCGTGATGTTCGTGGTCGACGCCGGGGTCGGGATCACGGATTCCGACGAGCAGGTGGTCAAGATCCTGCGTCGATCGGGCAAGCCGGTCATCCTGGCAGCCAACAAGGTCGATGACCTGCGGGCTGAGGCCGATGCCGCTGGGTTGTGGAACCTCGGACTCGGCGAGCCCTATGCCGTCTCGGCCCTGCACGGTCGGGGGAGTGGCGACCTCCTCGATGCCGTCCTCGACGCGTTGCCGGAGTCTCCGCCCGAAGACTTCGATGCGCCACGGGGTCCGCGCCGGATCGCGATCGTCGGGAAGCCCAACGTCGGCAAGTCGAGCCTGCTGAACAAGCTCGCGGGTGAGAACCGCGTCGTCGTCGATGACGTGGCCGGCACGACCGTGGATCCGGTGGACGAGATCATCGAGCTCGGTGGGCGTGTGTGGCAGTTCATCGACACCGCCGGGATTCGTCGTCGGGTCCGCGAGGCCAGCGGCCACGAGTACTACGCCAGTCTGCGCACCGCGGGGGCCATGGAGCGCGCCGAGGTCGCGGTGGTCGTCATCGACGGCAGCCAGCCACTGACCGAGCAGGACCAGCGGATCATCGCCAGTGTCGAGGAGTCCGGTCGGGCCGTCGTCATCGCCTTCAACAAGTGGGACAAGGTCGACGAGGAACGCCGCTACTACCTCGACCGGGAGATCGAGCGAGAGCTGGTGCGGGTGCAGTGGGCGCCCCGCATCAATGTGACCGCGTTGACCGGTTGGCACGTGGACCGGTTGGTGCCGGCGCTCGACCGGGCGCTCGAGGGCTGGGAGACCCGGGTGCCGACGGGAACGCTCAACGCCTTCCTGGGCCGGCTGATCGCCGCGCACCCACACCCGGTGCGCTCAGGCAAGCAGCCGCGGATCCTCTTCGCCACCCAGGCGAGCACCTCGCCGCCGCGCTTCATTCTGTTCACCACCGGCCTGCTCGATCCGGCGTACACGCGCTTCATCGAGCGTCGGCTGCGCGAAGAGTTCGGGTTTGTGGGCACGCCGATTCACCTCACCGTCAAACCACGCGAGAAGCGCAAGCGGCGCTGAGGCTCGCTGTCGTCGAAGTGCGTCGCGGTCAGCTGTCCGCCTCTGTCAGCAGCGGCGTCGTTGGGTGCGGAGCTGGGTCACGGTATGCCGGAGCAGTTGTGCTTCGAGCCGGGATGGGGGTGGGTGGATGAGCAGGCCGCGTAGGGAGTGTTGGCTGCGGGGTCCGGTCACGGGGGCGGGTGGTGGCAGCGAGCGGTAGACGCGCCCGCTTGGTGTGGTCCAGGTGACGACGCCGGTGTCGTGGTCGCGAGTGACGTGCATGCGCGGGTCGTCTCGGGTGGTGTGGCAGTTCTCGGACTCGCCCTGCAGGTTCTCCAGCGTGGTGAGTCCGCCGTTGGCGTGCTCGA
>JANLYC010000646.1:0-1971 GCA_031365435.1 Nocardioidaceae bacterium | reverse complement strand
GGTGGCCGCGGTCGAGGGCGACATCGCCGCCCAGACCGACGGCGAAGGATCTCCCCAGCTCGAGGTCCGCTGACCCCCGGGCCCTCCACGTTTGCCTAGTTCACAAGCCAGGTGGCTTGTGAACTAGGCAAAGTCGCCTTGGGAACAGGGGATCTGCCGTGTGCACCTGCGGCCAGACACGTCGTACGACGTAAGGTGACGCCGTGAGCGACTCGGTGCAGTATGACGGGCTGTTCGAGGTGGCGGCACCCACCACGGGCAAGGGCGGTAGCCTGGCCGACCGCCAGCACGCCTCCGCCCCGCTTGCGGTCCGGATGCGGCCGCGCACGCTCGAGGAGCTCGCAGGCCAGGACCACCTGCTCGCCGAGGGTTCGCCGCTGCGCCGTCTGGTCGAGGCCGACCAGCCGACGGCACTGATGCTGTGGGGTCCTCCCGGAACGGGCAAGACCACGATCGCGGGCATCGTATCGGCGCAGACCGACCGACGGTTCGTCGAGGTCTCGGCCGTGTCAGCCGGTGTCAAGGAAGTGCGCGAGGTCATCGATGCCGCCCGCCGCGAGCTTGCCCGCGGCGGCCGCGAGACCGTCCTGTTCGTGGACGAGGTGCACCGGTTCAGCAAGGCCCAGCAGGACGCCCTGCTCCCCGGTGTCGAGAACCGATGGGTCACGCTGATCGCGGCCACGACCGAGAACCCGTTCTTTTCCGTGATCTCCCCGCTGCTGTCCCGGTCGTTGCTGCTGACGCTCGAGCCGTTGACAGACGACGCTGTTCGCCTGGTCGTCGACCGGGCTCTGACGGACGAGCGTGGCCTGGGCGGTGCGGTCTCGATCGATGCCGACGCGCTCGACCAGCTGATCCGCCTGGCCGGCGGAGATGCCCGACGTGCACTGACCTATCTCGAAGCCGCTGCCAGCAGCGCCGGCTCGACCGGCGGCAGCGCGATCACGATGCAGACCCTGGAGTCGGCGGTCGACCGGGCAGCGGTCCGGTACGACCGGCAGGGGGACCAGCACTACGACGTGATCAGCGCCTTCATCAAGTCGATCCGGGGGAGCGACGTCGACGCCGCTTTGCACTACCTGGCCCGGATGATCACCGCGGGGGAGGACCCCCGCTTCATCGCACGCCGACTGGTCATCCTCGCGAGCGAGGACATCGGTCTGGCCGACCCCACCGCGTTGCCGACCGCGGTGGCCGCAGCCCAGTCCGTCCAGCTGATCGGGATGCCCGAGGCGCGGCTCAACCTCGCGCAGGCGGTCATCGCCCTGGCCCTCGCGCCGAAGTCCAACGCGGTCATCACCGCGATCGACGCAGCGCTGACCGACGTGGCGGCCGGCAAGCTCGGTACGGTCCCGGCTCATCTGCGGGACGCGCACTACGCAGGCGCCAAGAACATCAGTCATGGAGCCGGATATCTGTACGCCCACGACGACCCGCGTGGCGTGGCGCCGCAGCGGCACGCCCCGGCTGAGCTGCTCGGCGCGAGCTACTACCATCCGAGCGGCCGCGGTGCCGAGGCCGAGTATGCCGCCAGGCTCGAACGCATCAAGGCCATTCTGGGAGGCGAGGAGCCCACAGGTTCTGCGCGGTAGGGTTGCTGCCCGGGTGGGAACGACCCACCTGGCGCTGCCGGCGACCAACAGCGACAACAGCGACAACGGCGGCCAGAGCGAGCACCCAGGGAGAGTCATGACGGCGAACCTCGCCATCGCAGTCGCCTCGGCTGCTGCGTTGCTTGCGCTCGTCCTGCTCTGGCTCTTGCTCCGGCTGCATCGGGTCGTCCGCGAGCTGCAGGCGCGCCTGCAGGACCTGACGACCCAGCATGATGTGGATCGAGGTCGGCTCGACGACCTGGCGAGCGACCAGCGGGCCATCCTTCGTGCGGTCGAGCTCGTGCTCCAGAATGCGCCGCCGCAGCCGGCCGCGGAGACCGAGCCTTCCGGGCCGACCGGGCCCGCCGGCCAGACCGGG
>JANLYC010000622.1:0-3795 GCA_031365435.1 Nocardioidaceae bacterium | reverse complement strand
TCGGCTCGTCGGCGAGCAGCAGGCGCGGCCCGCTGGCCACGGCCCGGGCGACGGAGGCACGCTGGGCCTGTCCCCCGGACAGCTCTTCGGGGAGTGCCTGCGCGAGCTCGCCGATCGCGAGCAGGGACAGGGCCGTGGTGGCTGCAGCGCGGGTGTCTGCCGCGGTCCTGCCGGCCAGCAGGAGGGGTAGCCCCACGTTCTCCAGGACGGTCAGCGACGGCACCAGGCTGCCACCTTGGAAGACGGTCGCCACCTCAGTGACATGGGGGGTGCCGTCGTGGTCGAAGCCGGGCCACTGCACGGTGCCCGAGGTCGGTAGGTCGAGACCGCCGAGCAGATGGAGCAGCGTGGACTTGCCGGATCCGGACGGTCCGACCAGCGCGATGCGGTCGCCCGCCCGGATGGTGCACGACGCGTCGTGGACGGCGACCGTCGCACGACGCCCGCTGCCGAAGGTGCGGCCGGCCTGCTCGCAGACCACGAGAGAGGTCGGAGTGGATGAGGACTCCGGTTCGCTCGGCCCCAGCGATGGTGAGTGGTCCACGAAGCTGGTCATCGTCGTACCCGTCCGTCGAGAAGCTCCACGACCCGATCAGCGATCTGGTGAACCGCCGGGCTGTGGCTGGCGACGAGAACCGCCGCGCCCTGGTCGGCCCGGCTGCGCAGCAGGTCCAGCACGACCCGTTCGGTGTCTCCGTCGAGCTCCCCCGTCGGCTCGTCCGCGAGCAGGACGGGTGGACTCCCGACACTGGCCACGGCAAGCCCGGCACGCGCCAGCTCGCCCCCAGACAGCTGGTGGGGCAGCGACAACGCCTGGCCCGCGATGCCGAGCGACTCGAGGAGCTCATCCTCGTGACAGTCGACTCCACGAAGCTTTGCCAGGAGCGTGAGGTTTGCCCGGACGGTGAGCTGGGGGAGCAGGTTGTCCGACTGACGGAGAATGCCCAGCTGACGGGACCGCAGGCGCGCTTTCACGGTCTCGGGTTGGTGACTCATCCGCTCACCCTCGAGCCAGACGGTTCCGCCGGACGGTTCGTCGAGTCCGGCGAGCAGGTTGAGGAGCGTCGACTTCCCCGAGCCCGACGGGCCGACCACGGCGACCAGCTCGCCCCGACTCAGGTCGAGGGAGACGCCTTGCAGAGCCAGCGTCTCTTCTTCCCCTGCCCGGAAGAACCGGTACAGCTCGCGAGCTTGCAGGGGTGCTTGCGTCGACACGGGTGTCGGTGCGGGCGTCATCATGACCATGCGAGTGACTCGCTCACGGTGCGCCAGGGGTCCACGTTGTCGGCTCCCGAAGGTCCGGTCAGGGTGAGCACGGCCTCGTGGCCCTGATGGAAGAACTCATAGACCTCGACGGCATCGACCACGACCTTGTTGGTGACGGGATCGGGCTTGGAGTCGGTCTGATAAGTGATGAGGACCGCATGCTGGCCGGATCGGGTGATAAGCGAGACATGGACGGCTTTGACGTTCGCGTTGGCACGTTTGATCGCGGGAACGTCCTGTTTCAAGGCCGATTGCACCGTCGGGGCTGTCGCTGCTTGTCGCTCGGAGATCCCGACCGAGTTGAAGTGGTCGGTGAAGGTCACGGTGCCGGCATTGCTCGCCCGCGCCCAGCCCTCGGGAACCTGGATCGAGACCGTGCTGCCCGGCGGCCGGTACTTCACGAAAACCTGGTTGTCAGGGATGTCGCCAGGTGGGTTGAACTCCGTGGCCGGCGCCGGGCCGCTCGGCGTCGTCGGGGAGGACGACGTTGGTGGGGTGCGCGGGGAGTGTGCCCCGCCGGTCGAGCTACCCCCGGTCGGGAGGGTGCTCAGCGTTGGTGTCGTCTGTGATGCCGTGCTCGAGCACGCCGTCGCTCCCAACAACAGGGTCGCTGCTAGGACACCGGTGGCGGTGGCGAGACGGGGCGCGGTCATGGGGGCTCCTGCGGGTCTCGGACTGGTGGGACGTGCTCTTCTTCGACGCTAGAACGGCGTCGGCCAACAGCCCGCCACGTACAGGTAAGGGGACGGCAAAATCCGTTCTGCTCTGCAGATCCGGTGATGCGCAGTCGCTCGCGAAGGACACAATGAGGTCAGTCGGGGAGGCCGGTCGAGCGGGCGGAGGGCCAGGTGCGGAGACGGATCGTGACAGTGGCCTTGTCGGCCGTCCTGTTGGCGGTGACCGTGTTCGGGGTTCCGCTGGCGATCCTCGTCCAGCATCTGGTGGTCTCGGACGAACAAGGCGAGCTGGAGCGCCTGGCGTTGCGAGCGGCGGTCGACGTGGGTCCGACGTTTGCGTCGGGCGACCCCATCGAGCTCCCGTCTTCGGAGGCGGCCGTGCAGCTGGGCGTGTACGACCGGGCCGGCCTGCGGATCAGCGGTCGCGGACCTCAGCGCCTGGACCAACCGCTCAGGCGCTCGCTGAGTGGCGCCGCTGTTGACACCCGGGAGGGACAGTTGGCGGTGGCGGTGCCCGTCAACTCAGGTGAGCAGGTCATCGCCGTCGTACGAGCGTCGTCTCCCTCATCGGTCGTCCGGCACCGGGTGTGGTGGTTGTGGGCCGGCATGGCCGGGATCGCGGGCATCGCCGCGGTGGCGGCGTTCGTCCTGGCCAGACGGCTCAGCACGCTTCTGGTGCGTCCACTGATCGAGCTGGAGCAGGTGTCCACGCAGCTCGGCGACGGCAACTTCGCAGCCCGAGCCGGTCCGAGCGGGGTCGCGGAGATCGATCAAGCCGGTAGCGCGTTGAACCGCACAGCGGACAGGTTGTCCGCCCTGATCGCTCGGCAGCGTTCGTTCACCGCGGACGCGTCGCATCAGCTCCGTACGCCGCTCACCAGGCTGCGTCTCGAGCTGGAGGGCGGGCTCGAGGGCGATGCCGAGGAGCTTCGTCAGGCAGTCCAGCAGGCTCTCGCCTCCGCTGACGTCTTGTCGCAGACCGTCGAAGACGTGCTCGCCCTGGCCCGCGGAGACGGAAGCGCCGGTTCCTTCCCGGTCGAGACGTTGCTCGAGGGCATCCGAGATGGGTGGCACGGAACCTTGGCCGCCCAGGATCGACCCCTTCGCGTGCGCTGGGATCCAGGTCTGGTCGTGGTCGCATCGCTGCCGGCCGCTCGCCAGATCGTGCAGACCCTGGTCGACAACGCCTATCGACACGGCCGAGGCGTGGTGGAGATCCAGGCCCGCGACGTCGGGGGCGCCGTTGCCATCGACGTCCTCGACGAGGGGGCGAAGGACGGGAGTGGTCCGTTACGAGTCCAGGTCATCGGTGCAGAGCGGCCGAGTCAGGGTCGCGGACTGGCGCTGGCCCGGTCCCTCGCCGAGGCGGAGGGCGGCAGGCTCACCACAGGCATCCAGGACGGGCTGACCCGCGTCAGCGTCTACCTGCCTGCCCTGCCCGAGGACGGCGGGGGAGGCGACCCGCTCACCCGTCCACGTTCATGACCCCACTCAGGGGCTCAACCGTGCGCGTCGGACCAGTCCGCGAACGGGCGTCAGTGGTTGCGCAGGGCGTTGATGAGCTGAGATTTGGACATGGATGATCGACCGTCGATCCCGACCTTCTGGGCGCGGTCGTAGAGCTGCTGCTTGGTCATGTCCTCGTAGTCGCCGGCCTTGCCGCCACGTCTGCTGACGGTTGAGCGGCCCTGGTTGGCCGACGCGTTGGCGATCCGAGCGGCCTTTTCCTTGCTGGCGCCCTGATCGCGCACGGCTTCATAGACCTTGGCGTCCTTGACGGACGGCCCCGGCTTCTTGGCTCGCGGCATGGTGCACCTCCCACGATCGCTGCTGTCGTGAGAGACGTTCCCGC
>JANLYC010000073.1:0-2417 GCA_031365435.1 Nocardioidaceae bacterium | reverse complement strand
GGTGGCGGATGAGTGACCAGGTGCTGATGCTGTCGGCCCGAGCCGGTTCGTGGAGCGCCGCCGAACGCGTCCAAATAGGGTGGCGCGATGCCGTCACAGCCGCAGACTCTTAATCACCATGCGGCTGGCTTGGCCGCCGAGGTTGTCACCGAGGTGCTGGACGTCGTACAAGATGTCTGGCCCATGCAAAGGTCTGAGAGAACATGATGGAGCTGACCGAACGATTCCGGTGGCAGGGACGCGACGTCGCGTGGGGGAGCGGGGGAGCGGGACCTCCGGTGGTCTTCTGCCACGGCACTCCATGGTCGTCACGTCTGTGGGAGCCGTTCGCCGACGCGCTCTGCGGCGAGTACACGGTGTACCTGTGGGACATGCCGGGATACGGCAGCTCGAGCAAGCGGCCAGCGGACCTGGTGGACCTCGGCGTCCAGGGTGAGCTGTTCGCCGACCTGCTGGCCCACTGGGGTCTGGACCATCCGCACATCGTGTCCCATGACTTCGGCGGCGCTGTCGCTCTGCGCGCCCTCTTGCTGCATCGGGCCGCGTACGGATCGTTGGCTCTGGTCGATGTCGTGGCGTTGTCGCCCTGGGGGTCGGACTTCTTCCGGCTCGTGAAGGAGAACGCCGACGTCTTCGCAGCCCAGCCCCCAGGGGTGCACCGAGGCGCAATCGAGGCCTACATCGCCGGTGCCAGCTATCGGGGGCTGACCGACGATCAGCTCGCCCGGCTGACCGCACCGTGGACGACTGCCGCCGGCCAGGCGGCGTTCTACCGACAGATCGCCCAGGCCGACGAGCGCTTCACCCGAGAGCTCGAGCCCAGGTACGCCGACATCGACCTCCCGGTGGTTGTCATCTGGGGGGCCGAGGACAGCTGGATCCCGGTCGACCGGGCATACCGGTTGGCGGAGCTGATCCCCGGCTGTGAGCTGCGGATCGTCACCGGGGCGGGCCATCTGGTCCAGCTCGACCAGCCCGTCGCCCTCGCCACGACCCTCCACGCCTGGCTCGCCGGGCAGCAGGGGGGACGCGCGCCGTAGCGTCGGTGGCCGGTCGTGCTGAATCGACCTAGGGTCGAGGGCATGGCCGCTCGGCCAGCTCGACACCCTCACCACGGCGGGGGCCGAAGCCCGCCACCCCGATGAGGCCGCGCGGCGACGATGGCACGGCAAGTTCTACCACCGACCGCCGGGTGGCGAGTCCTGGGTCGACGTCATCCTCGACATCGCCCGTGGCAAACCGGTGCGAAACTGCGCTCACCCGGTTGGTGCGCGGCGGCGGCGGGCGGTGGCTGCTCGACACGTAGAACGATGTGTCGTATCTGGAGCGCACGGAGCGACCGTGACCCAGCATCCGGGGGAGCGCCGTGAACATGCCCACTGAGCCCCTCCACCCCTGAGGTGCTGCGGGGCTGGTCAACTGCCACCGGCGCAGGGGTCGAAGTACGCGCGAGGTCAGCTGCTCGTTGTCGGCGGAGCGCGGGCGACTCCGGGCGGCGCGGCCGCGCTGATCGTGGGTACGGCGGTCGTCGAACTGTCCCGCTGAAGCGCCGCCCTGACGCAAGAACGATCAAGTGTTGCCGTCACGACAGGCGCTACGGTCAGAGCATGCACGAGACAGGGGAAGAAATCGCTGCTCTGCAGGCGCTCCTCGACCGTTCGCACGCAGGGGCGACGGAGCATCTGAAGTCGATCATCAACGAAGAACGAGTGTTGTCAGCCCGTGACCTGGTCGCTCTGCTGACCGGGATGCGGGTGCTGGCCGTGTCGACCGTGACGGCCGCGGGGGAGCCGCGCATCAGCGCACTCGATGGTCACTTCCTGCATGGCACCTGGTCGTTCTCCACAAGCGGCACCGCGCTGAAGGCTCGCCACATGAGATCGCGTCCGGCCGTGAGCGTCGCCCACGTCGATGGGGAGGAGCTCGCGGTCTTCAGTCACGGCCGCGTGGCCGAGATGGGAGATACCGATCCTGACTGGGCATCGACCTTGGAGCACTGGACCAGCCACTACGGCAGCTCACCGCTGGACTGGGGTGACGACATCCGGGTGTACCGGTACACCCCGACGTGGATGGTCGGCTATGCCTTCAACCGCTCCGCGCTGCTCGCGCAGCGGGGGATCGAGAGTTGACGGCAGACGAAAACGGGTCGACCGGATCGGGTCGGATCCGTCAGGCTGCCGAGCATGAGCAGTAGCGACATCTGGACCCAGGACACGGCTGAGCGGTACGACTCGAGCAGTGCCGAGATGTTCGCGCCCGAGGTGCTCGAACCTGCGGTCGACTTCCTGGCGCGGCTGGCCGGGGCGGGTCCGGCACTCGAGTTCGGTATCGGGACCGGCCGCGTCGCCATTCCACTGCTCGACCGCGGCGTTCCTGTCGCCGCACGAGTCCGTGCGCGTCAACACCAAGCGCGG
>JANLYC010000582.1:0-3235 GCA_031365435.1 Nocardioidaceae bacterium | reverse complement strand
CAATTGTGGTCGCTTTATGTGGATGCATAACGGCGCGGCCGCGGACTTCACTACGCCGGCGACCTCACCCGCATGATCAGCCAGGGTGCCTTTCCCATCCCCAGCGAGCGTCGGGCCTGGACCTCGTCACCCCGAGTGGGTGACGGCTTCGTCCGGACCGACGCGGCCGGCATCGTGACGTATGCGAGCCCCAACGCCCAGTCGGCATACCGTCGGCTCGGCCTGGCCGGCGACCTGGTCGGAGAGCCGTTCGCGCAGACGACGGAGGCGCTGCTGGCTCCGTCGCCGCGTCCCGTGGACGAGGCGGTGGTCGTGACGCTGTTCGGTGAGCATCCACGCGAGACGGAGTACGGCAACGGGGGAGCCACGGTGGCCGCACGCGTCATCCCGCTGTCCCCGGAGGGCGAGTTCGCGGGCGCCCTGGTGCTGCTCCGCGACGTCACGGAGCTGCGTAGCCGCGAACGCGAGCTGATCACGAAGGACGCGACGATCCGCGAGATCCACCACCGGGTCAAGAACAACCTGCAGACGGTGGCGGCGCTGCTCCGGTTGCAGTCGCGTCGGATGGAGGTGCCGGCAGCGCGGCTGGCCCTTGACGAGGCCGTACGGCGGGTGGGCTCGATCGCGATCGTGCACGAGACCTTGAGCCAGGCCTTCAACGAGAGCGTCGACTTCGACGACGTGTCCGACCGGTTGGCGGCGATGGTGACGGAGGTGGCCGCTGAGCCTACGACGGTCGTGACCTCCCGGACCGGGTCGTTCGGTCAACTGCCTGCCGACGTGGCCACGCCACTCGCGATGGTGCTGACCGAGGTGCTGCAGAACGCCGTCGAGCACGGCTTCCCGGACGGGGCAGGACGGATCTCGCTGCGGGCGCTGCGGCTGGCCGGTCGGCTGGAGGTGGTGGTCGACGACGACGGACGCGGGCTGCCCGCAGGGTTCGACCCCGTGTCGTCGGGAAGCCTCGGTCTGTCGATCGTGCGGACACTCGTGGAGTCAGAGCTCGGCGGTGTCATCTCGTTCGGAACGAATCCGGAGGGCGGGACTCGGGTGGACCTCGACATTCCCGTCCGCTGAGTCCGGCTGACCCATGTCATGGGCGGGTCGGTCCGGGTGCGGCAGGTTCAGGCGCGGATCTTGGCGCGGGCGTTGCGCCGCTTCAGGGCCCGCCGCTCATCTTCCGACATACCGCCCCATACTCCGTGATCCTGGCCGGCCTCGAGCGCCCACGCGAGACACTGCTCGCGTACCTCGCAACGGCGACAGATGGCCTTCGCTTCCTCGATCTGGAGGATGGCGGGGCCAGTGTTGCCGATGGGGAAGAACAGCTCCGGGTCCTCTTCGAGGCACGCGGAGCGGTGACGCCAGTCCACGGCGCGGCTCCTCTTCGTTCAGGGCGGTCACGGGGGACGTGGCCGCGGTGCGGGGGGCGCTCGTGAAGGTTTTCACGAGCCCTCTCGTTGGCCTCGCTCGGTGGGCAAGCGGGGTGTCGAGAGACGTGCAGCGCATTGCAGCGCATAGTGCGACATCGATCGTCGCAAGAGATCTGCGCCTGCACAACCCCTCGACCAGTGTCAGTTTCCTCACAAGCAGGACGAGGGGGACAGACTGTCGATCCCCGCGTTCAAGTCTAGAGGTTTTGGCTGCCCATCGTGAGCCCCTGCCGCGTCAGGTGTCCATCATCACGTCCACCGCCACGGCGACCGTACCGCGCCCACGTCGTGTACGTGCAGTGGTTAGGGTCTGATGCATGAGTTCTGAGCAGCCGCGCCCTGGAGCGACCGGTGGCGCTCCGCCGGAGCCCGGTCCGGCTCTGCGGGTCGCGGCCGGGCTCGTCGGGCTGGAGGCACTCGGCCTGCTCGGCCTGGCGGTGTCGGAGCTCGTGAACATCGACGCCGACCGGCCCAGCGTCGGGATCACCACTGCGGTGTTCTTCGTGCTGTATGCCGTCGGACTCGGTGCGTGCGTCCGCGGACTCCTGCTGGCGCGGAGCTGGAGCCGCGGCCCGGTCGTGCTCGCCCAGCTCCTCGAGCTCGGCGTCGCCTGGAGCTTCCGCGGCGGCAGCACCACCTGGGTGGCGATCCTGCTGGCCGTGCCGGCCGTCGTCGTACTCGCCGTCGTGTTCTCCCCGTCGACCACACAGGCTTTGTTCGGAGAGCGGGCGAGCGACGCTGATGGCGACGACCGGGACGCCCACCGCGGGCGGCCACCTGAGGACCAGCCCACGGGTGCGAACGGGCACCGCGCAGCACTGATGACCGAGACCTGATGAACGACGAGGGCCCGCAACGCCGGTGGGCGGTGCGGGCCAGTCGCGATGGCGGGAGGCTGGGCTGAGGTCAGCCCTTCTTGGTCTCGGCGAAGATCTCGGCGATCTCGTCGATCTTGGCCAGCAGCTGGTCGGCCTTGGCCGCGTCCATGCTGTCCTTGGTGCCGGCTGCCCCAGCGAGCTTGGTCGCCTCGTTGAACAGCGTGTGCAGCTGCGGGTACTTCTCGAAGTGTGGGGGCTTGAAGTAGTCGGTCCACAACACCCAGAGGTGATGCTTGACGAGCTCGGAGCGTTGTTCCTTGATGATGAGCGCGCGGGTGCGGAAGTCATGGTCGTCGTTGTCGGCGACCTTGCCGATGATGGCCTTGATGGACTCGGCCTCGATCCTGGCCTGGGCTGGGTCGTAGACCCCGCACGGGAGGTCGCAATGAGCCGAGACGTCGATGGACGGTGCGATGAAGCGACGCAGCATGAACTGGTCCTTTCTGGAGCAGGCCGGGGAGTTGCCACGCGCGTGGCGGCGTGATGCAACAGTGTCTACAGCAGCTAGTGCCCGACCCTACTCCGCCCAAACAAGGACCATTGCAGGTGCCCAAGTCCCCGCTGATCGGCCTGGCCGTCGTGCGTGGCCGGTCCATGGAACCTACGTTGCGGGAGGGAGATCGGCTGCTCGTCAGGTACGGCGCCCAGCCCAGGCCCGGACAGCTGGTCGTCATCCGGCTGCCCGACCGGCCCGTCGCGGTGAAACGGGCCATCCGGCGTACCGCGCACGGCTGGTGGGTCGAGCGCGACAACCCCGACGAGGGCGTGGACTCGTGGCTGGTGGGGGAGATCCCGGCAAGAGATGTGCTGGCCTGCGTGCTCCTGCGGGTGTGGCCTTGGCGCCGACGCCCACGAGCCACCTGAGCGGCCTCCCGGCGGCCCTCGTGCTCGAACCCGGAGTGAGATGGCTCGCGGCCACGACCG
>JANLYC010000572.1:0-3537 GCA_031365435.1 Nocardioidaceae bacterium | reverse complement strand
CCCTTGATGTTGAGGAAGTACGACTTCCCCTCCTCACCGGTCTTGGCCGCGACCTTCTTGGCCAGCGAGTTGGCCACCGCCTTGGCGATCAGGGTCTTGCCGCACCCGGGTGGCCCGTAGAGCAGCACCCCCTTGGGCGGCTTCAGCTCGTGCTCGAGGAAGAGGTCGGGGTGCAGGTACGGGAGCTCGATCGCGTCGCGGATCTGCTCGATCTGACGGATCAGTCCGCCGATCTCGGTGTAGTCGATGTCCGGGACCTCTTCGAGGACCAGCTCCTCGACCTCGGTCTTGGGGATCCGCTCGTAGATGTATCCGGCTCGTGAGTCGAGCAGCACGGAGTCACCGGCACGGATCTTCTGGTCGCGCAGTGGCGCGGCGATGCGGACGATGCGCTCCTCGTCGGCGTTGGCGATGACCAGCGCGCGCTCCCCGTCGGCGAGCACCTCCTTGAGCATCACGACTTCGCCGATCTGCTCGAAGTGCAGCGCGGCAACGACGTTCAGGGCTTCGTTGAGCATGACCTCCTGGCCACGCTGGAGCTCGTCGGCGTCGACGTTGGGGCTCACGTTGACCCGCAGCTTGCGGCCACCGGTGAACACGTCGATGGTGTCGTCGTCGTTGCGGCCGAGGAAGGTGCCGAACCCGGTCGGCGGTTGCGCCAGCCTGTCGACTTCTTCCTTGAGCGTCATGATCTGGTCGCGCGCCTCGCGCAGGGTGGAAGCGAGGCGCTCGTTCTGCGAGGTGAGGGATCCCAGTGACGACTGTGCCTCGGCAAGGCGCTGCTCCAGGAAGCGAGTGGCCTGCGGCGCGTCCGAGAGCCGCTGCCGCAGCTCGGACACCTCGGCCTCGAGAAAGCTGACCTGGGTCTGCAGCTCGTCTGGTGTACGCGAGCCGCGGTTGTGTCCGTCTTCGTGTGCAGTCACCGAAACCACCTCCGTTGGAGGACCACTGATGCCAACCTACCTGGGGATGTCGCCCAGCATGCGCTGTGTTGGCCCGTGTCGGTACCTGTCTGTGACCTCCGCCGCAAAGTGTGGCTGGGTGGCCCACTCCCGACATCATCCGAACGGGTGCCGCGGGTGGTGAGAGGACACCAGCGAGTCACCTCACGATCACGGCGCGTCACGCACCCGTGCGGTCGGCCGGCGGCCGAAGCGCCGCGTCACTCGCCCTGGTCGGGGTCGGACTCGAGCAGCTCTGCGAACTCCGGAGGTCGCGGACCCGCGTAGTCCGGTCCGTAGGCACCCGCGGCGGGACGTCGGCTCTTACGCGGCATCGCAACGCCTGGTGCCAGCCGCCTTGCCGTCACGAGGAAGCCCGTGTGCCCGTTCATCTTGTGCTGCGGCCGCACGGCGAGTCCCTCGACATGCCACCCACGTACCATCGTCTCCCAGGCATGTGGGTCGGTGAAGCCTCCGTGTGCGCGGACGGTCTCGACGAATCGGCTGAGCTGGGTCGCGGTCGCGACGTACGCGCACACGATGCCGCCGGGGACGAGCGCCTGCGAGACGGCAGGGACGCACTCCCACGGCGCCAGCATGTCGAGCACGACCCGGTCCACTTCACGTTCGTCGAGATCGGTGGCGAGATCGCCGACCTTGACGGTCCAGTCGGAGTGCTCGGTGCCGAAGAACGAGGTGACGTTGCGCCGAGCGATCTCGGCGAAGTCCTCGCGCCGCTCGTACGACGTGACGTGGCCGCCGGGGACCACGGCACGCAGCAAGGAACACGTCAGTGCGCCGGAGCCGACGCCTGCCTCCACCACGTGGGCGCCGGGGAAGATGTCGGCCATCATGATGATCTGGGCGGCATCCTTCGGGTAGACGACGGCGGCTCCGCGTGGCATCGAGACCACGAAGTTCTCCAGCAGCGGGCGCAGCACGAGGTACTCCGTGCCACCACTCGAGGTGATCACGGTGCCGTCCGGTCCACCGATGAGGTCGTCGTGCAGCAGCGCGCCCTTCGCGGTGAAGAACGTCTTGCCCACCTCGAGCAGCACGCTGTGGTTGCGGCCCTTCGGGTCTGTCAGCCGCACCCGCTCCCCCGGTTGGAGTGGGCCACGCCGGACGCCCGACAAGCCCGACACGCCCGACACGCCCGACAAAGAGGTGTCGGGGGAATGGGAGGGTGGGCCGTCGGACATCGACATCAGCGGCTCTGGTTGAAAGCGGCATCGACGTCCCGCGCCACCAGCACTCCGAAGATGGAACCGTCCGCCTCGACCAGGACGTACTCCGACGCGGGGGTCATGTTCATCGCCCGGAGGAGCGGCTCGCCGGTCAGGTCGGCCGACAGCATCAGGCCGTCCTCGACCCGGCGGGCCACGTCCCCGATGGGCACCCAGGGGCGGCGCTCCGCCGGTGTCGAGGTGACCGCAGCCTCGTTGACGATGCCGGCCGGTCGGCCATCAGGCGTCACGACGACGATCGAGCCGGCCCGCGCCTCCTGCGCGCGTCGGACGCCCTCCGAGATCGGGAGGTCGGCGGGTACGCCGATGGCGGGCCGGGCAATCCGCCGTGCGACGATGCCCGGCAGCCGCCCGCGCAGCTTCGACACCTGCAAGGACTGCGTGGCGCCGGCCCAGAGGAACGCGCCGAGCATGAATCCGAGCAGGTAGTCCACGATGCTGGCCTGGTAGCCCAGCGCGGGCATGATGACGGGCGCGTAGCCGACGGCGAGGATTGCCGCCGCTCGGCCGCCCCACGCGGCCACGGTCACGCCGAGGTTGCGGCGCCTGGTCAGTCCCCACACGGCGGACTGCAGCACCCGGCCACCGTCGAGCGGAAGTCCCGGAACCAGGTTGAGGACGCCCACGATCAGGTTGGCACCGGCCAGCGATGCCACCGCGAAACGCAGGATGCCGGGTGGGAACAGGTCGATCGCGACGAACGCGACAGCGCCCACCAGCAACGAGGTCAGCGGCCCGACCACGGCGATGACGAACTCGCGCCAGGGCGTGGTCGCCTCGCCTTCGATCTCGGTGGCACCGCCGAGGAAATGCAGGTTGATCGAGAGCACGGGCATGTCGAACAGCCGCGCCGCCAACGCGTGGGACAGCTCGTGCAACAACACCGACCCGTAGAGCAGCACGGCGAACGCGGCTCCGACCACGTAGGCCCACCCACCGATGTTGGGCGCCACCTCCTCGATGCGCGGAGCCATCACGATCGCGATCAGCCCGACGATGAGGAACCACGAGTTCGCGACGGTCACGTCGATGCCTGCCACGGTGCCCAGCCGGAAGGACCCGGGGGCGGTACGGGGCCGAGGTGAAGACGGGCCATCTGCAGGACTCACCCCACAACGCTATCTGGTGTTGTCGGAGCCGTGGCCTAGCGTGGTCGGTATGACAACACATGTCGAGGATCCGGCCGACAGCCACGGCATCGCCGCCGAGGACGGCGACGAGGCTGCGCACGAGGTGGTCGACGCGTTCGCCGGCCTCACCCGCGCCAATTCGCTGTCGCCGAGCCGTGCGGGCGACTTCATGACGTGCCCGCTGCTCTACCGCTTCCGGGTCATCGACAAGCTTCCCGA
>JANLYC010000553.1:0-2419 GCA_031365435.1 Nocardioidaceae bacterium | reverse complement strand
CCGCTCGACTAGCGCGTGACCTTGCCGGCCTTCAGGCAGGACGTGCAGACGTTGAGACGCTTCGGCGTACCGTTGACGACGGCGCGAACCCGCTGGATGTTGGGGTCGAAACGTCGCTTGGTCCGACGGTGCGAGTGCGACACGTTGTGGCCGAACTCGGGGCTCTTGGCGCAGATGTCACAGACGGCGGCCACGGTGTACTCCTGGAATCACGGGGATCAGATCAACTGTCGCTGGTGCCGGGCTGTCCTACCGCACGGTCGCGGTCACGGGCCCAGAGGGCAACCGGACAAGAATAACGGATCGGCCGCGTCCGACGCCAATCGATGCCGACGGCCGGGTACGCCGGCGACCCGAGAGGGGCGGATAAGGTTTGCGCGTACCGAACGGGGCGCCACCGCCCCGTTAGGCTCCGACCACGCTGACCACCCTGGCCACCCTGGCCACCCTGGCCACTCCGACCACCCGCCCGCTGACTGGAGCGACACCCCGTGACCGACCATGACCCACGAGATGTCGCATCGGGTGCCGTCCACGGGCACGCGGCGGCCACCTTCGGGGGTGGCGCACCGGGCGGCTCACCGGTCGACAGCTCACCCGGCGACACCGTCGCAGCGGTCGCGCTCGCGCTGCTCGAGCACTGGTGCGACGTCACACTCGGCGCGCTCGGAGCGGCGCGTGAGGAGATCGACGCACTCAACGTCTACCCGGTACCGGACGGTGACACGGGTACGAACCTCTACCTGACCTTCGAAGCCGCCCGCCAGGCGCTCGTCGACGCCGAGGCCACCACCCTGGTCGGGGCACTGACGGTCTTCGCGCGGGGCGCGTTGCTCGGCGCCCGCGGCAACTCCGGAGTGATCCTCTCCCAGCTCATGCGTGCCGGTGCCGACCAGCTGCTGCGCGGGGACCCGAGGAAACCCGGTCAGCTGCTGGCCGACACGCTGACACTGGCTTCGACGGCCGCGTACGACGCGGTGGCAACACCGGTCGAGGGCACGATCCTCACCGTGGCACGCGCGGCTGCCGAGGCGGCGCAGGCCGCCGTGCCGGAGGCGCCCGACGACCTCACGGCCCAGATGGGGCACGTCGTCCGAGCAGCGGCCCTTGCGGCTCGCGAGGCGCTCGAGCACACCCCCGAGCAGCTGCCCGTCCTGGCGGCCGCGGGCGTGGTCGACGCAGGCGGACGGGGGCTGTGCGTGATCCTGGACGCGGCCGAGGAGGCACTCACCGGGCAGCGCCCCGCCACGCGGTACCGACGCCGCGGTCAGCTGCCCGTCCCGATCCGGGCCGCCGACGACCTGTCGGAAGACGGGCCGGCGTACGAGGTCATGTTCCTGCTCGACGCCGACGACACCAAGATCCCTGCGCTGCGGCAGCGGCTGGGACCCCTCGGCGACTCGCTCGTCGTCGTCGGCGGGGACGGGCTCTGGAACATCCACGTCCACGTCGACGACGTCGGTGCTGCGATCGAAGCCGGCCTCGACGCCGGCCGTCCCTACCGCGTCCGGGTCACCCACTTCGCCGAACAACTCAGCCCCTACGGAACCGCGGCGGCCGCGCGTCGCCGCAGTTCTCCCGGGGCAGCGTCTGAGGGCAAGCCTGCTCGTCCGCGCGGCGTCGTCGCTGCCGGGGCGGGCCCGGGGCTGCGGCTGCTCTTCACCCAGGCGGGCGCCAGTGTCGTGCCGGGCGGTCCGGGACGACGCTGTTCGACCGGTGAGCTGCTCGAGGCGATCCGTGCCACCGGGTCGGCCGAGGTGATCCTGCTGCCCAACGACGGCGACTCCATCGCGGTGGCCGAAGCGGCTGCGCAGGCGGCACGCGATGAAGGCATCCGGGCTGCAGTGATCCCGACCCGGGCGCAGGTCCAGGGGTTGGCCGCGGTTGCCGTGCACGACCCGTCGCGGACCTTTGACGATGACGTCGTGTCGATGACGTCGGCTGCCGGGCACGCGCGGCACGGCGCGGTGACGATCGCTGCCAAGGATGCGATGACGATGGCCGGTCCCTGCCGGCGAGGCGACAGCCTGGGTGTGGTCGACGGTGACTTCGCCGTGGTCGGCGGCGCCCTCGACGAGGTGGCCATCGAGGTCGTCACACGGCTGTTGTCGGGTGGTGGTGAGATGGTCACCCTCGTGACCGGTGCCGAGCCTTCCGGTGCAGATCCGAGCGAGGCGGCAGTCGACCTCGACCGCCTCGTCGAACGCGTGTGCTCACACGTGGCGGTGATCCGTCCTGACGTCGAGATCGTCGTCTACGACGGGGGACAACAGCGCTATCCGCTGCTCATCGGGGTCGAGTGATGGCTGCCGGCCGCCTCGGACTCGAGACCCCGCTTCGCGGACTGGTGGGCGCCAAGTCCGCGGCAGCCTTGCGCGACGGCTTCGAGATCGAGACCGTGGGGCAGCTGCTCGAGCAC
>JANLYC010000536.1:0-4032 GCA_031365435.1 Nocardioidaceae bacterium | reverse complement strand
TTCACGACTTTCACGCGAACGTGCGAGCCGATGATGTCTTCCTTTTCCTTGACCGGTCCGATGCGCCGGATGTCGAGTCGCACGGAGGCGTAGAACTTGAGCGCCTTGCCGCCCGTCGTTGTCTCGGGGCTGCCGAACATGACGCCGATCTTTTCACGCAGCTGGTTGATGAAGATCACCGACGTATTCGAGCGGGCGATGGCACCGGTGAGCTTGCGCAGCGCCTGGCTCATCAGCCGCGCCTGCAGCCCGACGTGGGAGTCACCCATCTCGCCCTCGATCTCAGCCCGAGGCACCAGGGCCGCGACCGAGTCGATGACGATGATGTCGAGGGCGCCCGACCGGATCAGCATGTCGGCGATCTCGAGCGCCTGCTCGCCACTGTCGGGCTGCGACACCAGCAGCGCGTCGGTGTCGACACCCAGCTTCTGCGCGTAGTCGGGGTCGAGTGCGTGCTCGGCGTCGATGAAGGCGGCGATGCCACCGGCGCGCTGCGCGTTGGCGACCGCGTGCAGGGCCACCGTCGTCTTGCCTGAGGACTCCGGACCGTAGATCTCGACGACCCGGCCGCGAGGGAGCCCGCCGATGCCGAGGGCGATGTCGAGCGAGATCGCCCCGGTGGGGATCACCTCGATCGGAGCACGCACCTGGTCGCCGAGCCGCATCACCGAGCCCTTGCCGTGGGACTTGTCGATCTGCGCGAGCGCGTTGTCGAGAGCCTTCGAGCGGTCTGCTTCAGCCATCTGGAGTCATCCCTGTCCGGGTCGAGTCGGGCCCTTGGCAGACCCACGAACGTTGTCGAGAAGGACGCTAGAGGTAGCCACCGACAGAACCCCCACGAGCAGCACAGGTGTGGAGGGATGGACCTGGTCACGCGCTTCTGTGGACCAGGCTATCTAGAACAGGTGTTCGAAACGAGCACGACACGCCGATGGCGATGGGGAGGCTGCCGGTTCGGCGACGGAGTCGCAGTACCGGCAGCCGCACCCACGCTCAACAGACCACCTGCCGAGCTCACCACCTCAGTCAGTCAGTCAGTCAGTCAGTGGTCCGTCAGTCGTCGTCGGACGACCCCCAGTCGGGATAGCTGTCGTATGCCACCGTGCGGGTGACCGGTCGCTCGCCCGTCCCGTTGACACGCATGATGAACACGTCGGCAGCATTGGCTGCGTCTCCCCCGGTGGCCGGCCGACGCGCGAACGTGATCAACTTGCCGTCCGGTGAGTACGACGATCCCAGGTATTGGATGACACCGCCGCTCGCGAACGTCAGCTGCTTGAGGTGACTCCCGTCGGCGCGGATCGTGTAGAGGTTCGCTGTCACGTCGGACCGATCCACGTTGTCGTGGAAGAGGATGTATCGCCCGTCCGGAGACCAGTCCGGAGTGTCGCCCGCGCGCAGCGGGTAAGGCGTGACTCGTCGCTCGTGACCAGTCCGTAGGTCGACAGTCCAGATGGCGACACCGTCGATCGGCTCGGCCGTGCGCACGTTTCGGCGCTGGAACAGGACTTGATCACCGTTCGGAGACCATTGGGGGTCCGTGTCCTCACCGGTGGCCGGCAGCTGTCGCTGGGTGATCCTCGTGACGTCCGAGCCGTCGGCCCGCATGACATAGATCGCCTGCCGCTGCACGAAGCCATCGATCACCGGCCCGGAAGCCCGGGAGAAGACGATCCACTTGCCGTCGGGCGACCAGGCAGGCGAGCCGTTGCACGTGCCGCTCGTCGGCCGACAGGTTCCGTGGGGGGACCCGACGCCGGTCAGCCTGGTGACGCCCGAACCATCGGAATTGACCACAAAGATGTCGTCGACGAAGCACGCGGGACCGCAGTCGTTGGCCTCCCGCTCGAAGACGATCCGCTCGCCGTCCGGTGACACGTCGGGGTTCCGGTCGACATACCCGAACGGCGGGTTCGTGACCTGCACCTCGTGCGTGCCGTTGGGGTTGATGGTGAACACCGCACCCCACGTTTTGTCGACGTTGAAGAACCGGCGGAAGGCGATCCGTCCGTTGTCGCCATGGAATGTGCCCTGCGCGTCCTGGACCTGCAAGCCGACGCCGGTCAACACCAGGATCACGAGCACCGCGAGCCGCTTCATGGCTACCCCTACTCTGTGCGGACAGTCGCATAACCGGGTGCAAGCCACGCTCGATGGACATCTCAACCAACGTGTACTCCGGCCGTTCGACGTGAGCAACCACAAAGGTGCCTGAATCTCTGGTCACCAGAAACGTCACTGGACCGGGGCGGACGCGGGTGCCGCGTCAGCGCTCGCGCGGAGGGAGCTCGAGCGCCTTCCAGACCGCTCGCCAGACTGTTTTCGCGTCCTCGCCCTCGTCGAAGGCCTGGGTGACGGTGCGCCCGCCGAGACCATCGATGACGTACTCCCTCGCCCAGACCCGGGCGTACGCCGCGCCGAGGGCAGCCTCCATGCGCGACCAGAACTCGGTCTGTCGCATGTGCACCCCCTGCCCGGTCGCCCACGACGCTCCGCGCGCCGTCGCGGCCACGTCAGGATTCGCAGATGCCCAGCGTACGACGCGACGGGATGTCGCTCGACCGCACCGCACCGGGCCGGACCGAGCCGACCGGACCGAGAGGGACCGGTCTACGCCGGCAGCTGGACCAGGAACCGACAGCCGTCCCCGACGTTGTCGACGGTGACCTTGCCCCGGTGCGCCTCGGCGATGCCGCGCACGATGGCCAGGCCGAGCCCGGACCCGGCGGCTGCCTCCGGGGTACGCGCGTGGCTGCCCCGCCAGGCAACCTCGAAGACCCGCTCGAGGTCAGGCTCGGGAATGCCGCCACACGCATCACTCACGGCGAACTCCACCCCGGCTCCGCTGGCCCGCGCCGTGACCTCGACGAGTCCCTCGCTCGGGGTGTGCCGGATCGCGTTCGTGACGAGGTTGCCGATCATCCGGGCCAGCTCGCGCGGATCGGCACGCACGGCGACACCCGGCTCGGCATACCCACCCAGGTGTACGCCGTTCGCACGCGCGACCGGACCGCTCACCGCAAGCGCCTCACTGATCGCGTCCTCGATCGGGACGAGCTCCAGGCTGAGCTGCAGCGCGCCGGAGTGGATGCGCGAGAGCTCGAACAGGTCGTCGACCATCCGCGTCATCCGATCCACGGTCTCGCGCATCTGCTGGTGGTAGCGCGCCGGGTCGTCGGCCATGCCGTCCTCGAGCGCCTCGGCCATCGCGCGGAGGCCGGCCAGAGGGGTGCGCAGGTCGTGCGAGACCCAGGCCACGAGCTCGCGGCGGGAAGCCTCGAGTGAACGCTCGCGTTCCCGGGACGCTTCCAGCCGGGCCGACGTCTCTGCGAGCTGGGTGGACACGGCCGACAGCTCCGCCGACGTCCCTGGCGGCGCGACGAACGACCCGTGCTCGCCGAGCGCGCGGGTTGCCTCCTGCACGGCACGGGAGCCACGGACCGTCATACCGGCCACCAGCAAGGAAAAGGCGAGAGAGACCACGCCCGCAACGGCTGCCACCCAGAGCACGACCTGGAAGTCGTGGGCAGACAGGAACATCGCCCGCGCCGTCCCGACGATCCCGGCCACCAGCCCGAGCACACCGATCATCGCGACGATCGCGAAGGACCACCGCAGGGAACTCGTGCGCGTGACCTGAGCGAGCGCCAGCCCGGCGACTCCTACCGCGCCGGCAAGGGCCGCGGCGATGAGGATGACGTGGAAGGTGGCGGCGGTCATCCGGCGGGCTCCCAGCGGTAGCCGGTCCCCCAGACCGTGACGAGCCGCACGGGCATCGTCGGATCTCGCTCGACCTTCTCACGGAGCCGGCGTACATGGACGGTCACGGTCGACTGGTCGCCGAACGACCAGCCCCAGACCTGCTCGAGCAGCTCCTCGCGCGAGTACGCCGTACCGGGGTGCGCGAGCAGGAAGCGCAGCAGGTCGAACTCGCGACCGGTCAGGGCGAGCACCTCGCCGTCGCGGTAGGCCTCGTGCCGGGCCTCGTCCACGATCAGGTCCCCGTCGACCAGCCGCTTCGGCGCGACCGGG
>JANLYC010000497.1:0-2231 GCA_031365435.1 Nocardioidaceae bacterium | reverse complement strand
TGTGCACGAGGCGGCGCGCCGCGCGCTCGGGATCCTTGGCGAACAGCTCCTGCAGCATCGGCGTGTTCACCGGCCCCGGACAGAGTGCGTTGACGCGAATGCGCTCACGCGCGAACTGCACTCCGAGCTCGCGCGACATCGCCAGTACGCCGCCCTTGCTGGCCGTGTACGAGATCTGTGAGGTCGCCGCGCCCATCACCGCCACGAACGACGCCGTATTGATGATCGAGCCGCGTTGCTGCTGCTGCATGTAGGGGATGACCGCCTTGCAGCACAGATACACGCTCGTGAGGTTGACCTCCTGGACACGCCGCCACGCCTCGATCCCGGTGTCGAGGATCGAGTCGTCGTCGGGGGGCGAGATCCCCGCGTTGTTGAACGCCACGTCGACGGACCCGTAGGTGCTCTGTGCGGTGGCGAACATCGCGTCGACCTGGTCGGCGTTCGTCACGTCGCAGTGCACGTACGTGCCGCCCACCTCGTCCGCGATGCCGGGGCCGTTCGCGTCGTCAAGGTCACCGATCACCACGTGCGCGCCCTCGGAGGCGAAGCGTCGTACGGTCGCCAGACCGATTCCGCTGCACCCTCCGGTGACGACTGCGGTGCGTCCGTCCAGCCGCCCTGATCCAGCCATCTGCATGTCTCCTTGTTCGGTCCGTCTGCGGGTGATTCCACGGAACGGGTGGCCACGACCATCTCAACCACCGCGACCGCGATCTCGGCTATTCGTGCGAGATGAAGACGTTCTTGAGCTCGGTGAACGGGTCGAGCGCATCCGGTCCGAGCTCGCGCCCGATGCCGGACTGCTTGAACCCGCCGAAAGGTGTCGAGTAACGCACCGAGGCGTGCGAGTTGACGCTGAGGTTGCCGGTCTCGACCCCGCGTGAGACCCGGAGGGCGCGGCCGACATCACGGGTCCAGATCGAGCCCGACAGGCCGTACTCCGTGTCGTTGGCCTTGGCGATCGCATCGGCCTCGTCGTCGAACGGCAGTACCGCCACGACCGGACCGAACACCTCTTCGCGCCATACCCGGTCCTGGTCGGTCCTGGGGAGCACGACCGTGGGCGGGTACCAATAGCCGGCGCCGTCGGGAGCGTGACCACGGAACGCGACATCGACCCCGTCACCCTCCACGTATGACGTGACGGTCTCACGCTGCTTGGCACTGATGAGCGGTCCCATCTCGGCCGCGTCGTCGCCAGGTGCCATCACCTTGACGCCCTGGACGGCTGGTTCGAGCAGCTCGAGGAACCTGTCGTGGACGCTGCGCTCGACGAGGATGCGGCTGCGGGCGCAGCAGTCCTGGCCGGCGTTGTCGAAGACGCCGTACGGCGCGGTGGCGGCGGCCTGCTCGAGGTCGGAGTCGGCGAAGACGATGTTGGCGCTCTTGCCGCCGAGCTCCAGCGTGATCCGTTTGACCTGGTCGGCAGCACCACGCATGATCTGCTGCCCGACCTGGGTCGAGCCCGTGAAGCAGATCTTGCGGACGTCTGGGTGGGTGACGAAGCGTTCGCCGACGACCGAGCCCTTGCCCGAGATGACCGTGAAGACACCTTCAGGCAGTCCGGCTTCCAGGGCGAGCTCGCCGATCCGCAGTGCGGTGAGCGGTGTGAGCTCGGCAGGTTTGAGGACCACACAGTTCCCGGCCGCCAGGGCCGGTGCGAAGCCCCAGCCGGCGATCGGCATCGGGAAGTTCCACGGGACGATCACGCCGACGACGCCCAGCGGCTCCTTGAACGTGATGTTCACCCCGCCCGCGACCGGGATCTGCCGCCCGAAGAGGCGCTCCGGCGCAGCGGAGTAGTAGTTGAGGACGTCGCGGACGTTGCCGGCCTCCCACCGGGCGTTGCCGATCGTATGGCCGGCGTTGCGCACCTCGAGTCTTGCCAGTTCCTCGATGGCACCGTCGACGGCCTCGGAGAAGCGCCGCAGGAGGCGGCCGCGGTCAACTGGACTGACCTGGCGCCATTCCTCGTATGCCGCGGACGCCGTCGCGATGTACTCGTCCGTCTCCTCGACCGATGCCAGGTGCACCTCGGTGACCTCGTCCTCGGTGGCTGGGTCGATCACCATGTACGTCGTACTCACGCGCTCCCTCACTCGTCATACCGTTCCCGCTCAGCTGGCCCTTGGCGTGTGCCTAGTGTACAAGCCCGGGGGCGTCCACACAACGCAGATTTTCCTAGTGAAGCCTGCAGGGGGGGTGTTGTCGAGGCAAAACCCCCCGCC
>JANLYC010000454.1:0-1705 GCA_031365435.1 Nocardioidaceae bacterium | reverse complement strand
GTCCGGAAGATGAAGTTGCCAGGCGTGATCTCGTTGCGGAACGCCTTGCCGGTCTGGGCGATCCCGAACGGCGGCTTCTTGCGCGCGGAGTTCATCACGTTGAGGAAGTTGAGGAAGATGCCCTGCGCGGTCTCGGGCCGCAGGAAGTGCAGACCCGACTCGTCCTCGATCACGCCGAGGTACGTTTTGAGCATCCCGTTGAACGGCCGCGGCTCGGTCCAGGCGCCGCGCGTCCCGCAGTTTGGGCACGCGATCTCGGCCAGCGCTACGTCGTCGGGGTTGTCGATGCCCTTCTTCGACGCCTGCGCCTCCTGGAGGTGGTCGGCGCGGAACCGCTTGTGGCAGCTCTGGCACTCGGTCAGCGGGTCGGTGAACGTGGCGAGGTGTCCCGACGCCTCCCAGGTCTTCGTGGGCAGGATCACCGACGAGTCGAGACCGACCACGTCGTCGCGGGAGGTGACCATGTAACGCCACCACTGCCGCTTGATGTTCTCCTTGAGCTCGACGCCGAGCGGACCGTAGTCCCAGGCGGAGCTGGTGCCCCCGTATATCTCGCCACAGGGGAAGACGAACCCCCTGCGCTTGCACAGACTGACGACGGCGTCGACGGCAGAGGTAGCCATGTGATTCTCCATCCGGCTGGTGGTCGGTGGTCAACTCCCCGATGTAGGGAGCAGCCTGCAGCCTAGCGGGCCAGGTCCGACGAATTGCGGCGCGGGTGAGCCAGGCGCGCCAGTTTCCACGAACTACTAGACTAAACAAGGTACTCGGCATACTCTTATGACATGACCGCGGCCCATGACTCCCAGCTCCTCAAGGGCGTGCTGTCGTTGCTGCTGCTCCAGCTCCTCGCCGAAAGGGAGTCCTACGGCTACGAGGCCGTACGCCGGCTGCACGAGATCGGCCTCACCGACGTCCTCGAGGGCACTGTCTATCCCGCGCTGGCACGGCTCGAGCGCGAGGGTCGCATCACCGCTCGGCTGGTGGCCTCGAGCTCCGGCCCTGCCCGCAAGTACTACCGCCCCACCCGCGACGGCTACGCAGCCCTTGCCGCCGGAAAGGCCAGCTGGATGTCTTTGGCCGACAGCGTCGGCGACGTCCTGAACCGCTCCATACCCGCAGCACCGATCGAAGGAGTCTGACATGACTCAACCCGTCACCTGGCTGGACCGGCTCCGCATCGAGCGGGTGGTGTGGACCCTCGACCAGCGTCTCTACGACCTGCCCCGGCAGGTCCGCATCGCGACCCGCCGCGAGGTCCGCGACAACCTGCGCACGGCCGCCGCCGACATGGGTACAGGCCCGGCGCTCAGCCGTCTCGGCGACAGCCGACGGCTGGCCGAGGAGTACATCTCCGCGCAGTACGGCGACGAGGCCCGACCGGCCTGGTTGGCCGCCGCGGTCTTCCTCCTCACCGGGCAGCTGTTCTTCACCGAGTTCCTGCGGGAGGCTGCGGTGGCGTTCGGCGACGGCCTGACCGCGGCCGATCCCCACATCACGGGCACGTTCACCTGGGGCGGCCTCGATCTCGTGCAGTCCAGCGTGACCTACACCTACACCAACGGTCAGGGCACGTTCGTCGGCGGCGCCTGGACCCCGCTGGCGTGGGCACTCTGGATCATCGCGACGATCCTCATCGGCCGGCTCTGGCGCGCACCCCTCGCCTGGCGTCGGCGTCGCGCCGCCGCGAGGGCCGCTGAGACCC
>JANLYC010000443.1:0-4903 GCA_031365435.1 Nocardioidaceae bacterium | reverse complement strand
CGCGTGAGGTCCCGGCAGAGGAAGCTGGTGCCGCAACCGTGTATATCCCCCACCCCCCCGCCCCGCGCTGGTGACTGATGGGGGGGCGGCTCTCCCCCCCCCCACTTCTGACAAGCCGGTGGAGTAGGGCGTATGCCGCGTCCGGATGGTCGGTCGCGAGGAGGCCGGCGGCGGCCAGGACGTAGTCGTGGTCGATCACGACCCGCGGCGCACGCGGCATCAGCCAGCCGCCTTCGACGTGGTCCCCGGTGGCAGCCGACAGGATCTGTCTCGCGTCGGCAGGGGTGTTGTGTCGCAGGACTCCCCCCGACCCCACCAGCAGGTCCACCTCACGGAGGTCCTTGCCGCTGCGCTCGACCAGTCGCCCGTCGGGGCTGAACACGACCTGCTGGCGTCCCGCGTGCCGGCGGACGGCCAAGCGGACCGCGGCTGCTGCGATCGCCAGGTCGTGCTCGACCTCAGCCCGTGTGGTCGGGAGCAGGCTCGGGTCCCTACGACGAGCCTCGGCGGCCGCGGCGACCTCATCGCCCAGCACCAGTCCGGCGGCGCGGGCCGCTGTCACGGTCGGTACCGCGCTCCACCGCATCCCCAGATCACCCTCGACCGTACGACTCACCGGCACGGTTGCGACCACCTCCCGGGCCAGTCCGGCGTCCTCGGGGTCGACCTCGACGACGGAGTGCACATCGGTGGTCGCACCCCCGACATCGACCACGACGACGTCTCCGGCTCCAGGACGTTCGGGGCCGAGCCCCGAGGCCAACAGCTCGACCGCCGTCAGGACCACGTCGGGAGTGGCCCCTTTGACCATCGCCGTGAAGTCCGTCCGCGCCGACAAGTGCTTGCCGCCGATCACGTGCGCAAGGAACATCTCACGGATCGCCGCCCTGGCCCCATCGGGCGCGAGCACCCCGATGCGCGGTACGACGTTCGGCGCCACGACGAACGGGACGCCACCTCGCTCGAAGCCGGCCGCGATGTCATCGACGGCTGCAGTGTTCCCGGCGACGACGACCGGACCCGCCCAGGACGAACCGGCGAGAGCCGCCGCGTTGGCCAGCAGCACCTCGGCGTTGCCTCCGTCGGTGCCGCCGACGAGCAGCACCACGTCGGGCCGGCTCTCGCGCAGGGCCGATAGGTCGACGGCGTCCGACGACACATGGATCACGCGGCCACCGCTCGACAGCGCGACCCGACGACCTGCCTCAGCGGTGACGAGCTCCTCGTTGCCGACGACAGCGATGCGGAGGCCGCCGCCTGCGGACGAAGACGCCAGCACCGGCAGCGTGGTGTCGCGACCGACGCCGACCGAGGCATGGAGCTCTGACCGGATCGCGTCCCAGCCGTCCAGGACATCGGTGTCGAGAGTGGTGCGGTGGGTGGCCGTCCCGACCAGCTCACCGGTGTCGACGTCGACGAGCGCTGCCTTGGTGAACGTCGACCCGAAGTCGACGCAGCAGACCAGGGACACCCGCGTTCGACCTCAGCCGGCGAGCGCGTGGTCGAGGTCGGCGATCAGGTCCTCGACCGTCTCGAGCCCGACGGAGATACGCACGAGGTCGTCGGGAACCTCCAGCTCGGATCCCGCGACGGACGCGTGAGTCATGGTGGCCGGCAGCTCGATGAGCGACTCGACGCCGCCCAGCGACTCAGCCAGGGTGAACACCTGAGCTCGGTTGCAGACCTGTAGCGCGGCTTCATGACCGGCTCTGACGCGGAACGAGACCATTCCTCCGAACCGCTTCATCTGGGCCGCGGCCACCTGATGGCCCGGGTGATCGGTGAGACCGGGGTAGAACACCGGCCCGACGGCATCGTGCTGGGTCAGGAACTCCACGATCCGCTCGGCGTTGTCGCAGTGGCGGTCCATCCGCACCGCCAACGTCTTGAGCCCCCGCAGCACGAGGTAGGCGTCGAAGGGGCCGGCGATGGCGCCGGTGGAGTTCTGGAAGACCGCGATCCGGTTGCCGAGCGATTCGTCGGCGGTGATGACCGCACCTCCGACAACGTCGCTGTGTCCACCGGCGTACTTGGTCGTGGAGTGCACCACGACATCGGCGCCGAGGGTCAAAGGCCGTTGCAGATAAGGCGTTGCGAACGTGTTGTCGACGACCAGCAGTGCTCCGGCGTCGTGCGCGATCTGCGCGATCGCGGGGATGTCGGCGACACCGAGCAAGGGGTTGGAAGGCGTCTCGACCCAGACCACCTTGGTGCGCCCGGGCTGTACGGCTGCTGCGATGGACTCCGGATCGTGCACGGATGCTGGTGTGTGGTCGAGACCCCAGGGCTCGAAGACCTGCTTGAAGAGGCGGTATGTGCCGCCGTACGCGTCGTTGGGGATGACGACGTGGTCCCCTGGCGAGCAGACGACACGGATCAGCGCGTCCTCACCGGCCATGCCGGACGAGAACGCAACGGCACGGTCGCCTTCCTCCAACGAAGCCAGGCAGTCCTCCAAGGCACGGCGCGTGGGGTTGCCGGTGCGCGAGTACTCGTAGCCATCACGCAGGCCGCCGACGCCGTCCTGCTTGTAGGTGCTGACGGCGTAGATCGGGGTCATCACCGCACCGTTGTGGGGATCTGGGTGCTGGCCGGCGTGAATAGCCTTGGTCTCGAAACCGTGTGCGGAGCTCATGCCGGGAAGCCTAGTGGCCGTCTGCTGCGGATCGGAAAGCCCATGGACCGTCGGGGTTGAGCCGTCGGAGCACAGCCAGGACGTCGGGCTCGTCGGACCCGGCGAGCTCGTCGAGCTGCTGCCACGAGATCCACTGGTGCCCGAGGTAGGACACCTGCTCGATCTCGGTGTGACCGGACACGTCGGGGTCCCCGGCGGACGCGACGCGGCCGAGGAAGAAGGCCTCGTCTCCGACGTACCGGTCGCCCAGCCAGAGGCGGTCACGCGCCACCAGCACCGGCTCGACCTCGAGGGCGGGGGCGGGCAGGCCGGTCTCCTCGACCCACTCGCGGAGGACGGCTGCCTCGTCGTCCTCGCCGGGTTCGAGGCCACCTCCCGGTGGCTCCCACAGCTCGTGGCCGTCGAACGGGTCGCGCCACTGCAGGAGCAGCACCCGGTCCTCGGCGTCGAGGCAGAGCAGCCGGGCCGCCGCCCGCGGCGCCACCGGCTCGGCGGTCAGCTCGCGCGTGTAGTGGACGATCTCCTCACCGAAGTCGTCGATCTTCGTACGCCGGGACCACGTGAACCCGAGGGACTCGTAGAGGTGCCGGGAGATGTCGTTGCGTGCATGCGTCCACAGCTGGGAGCGTGCGTAGCCTCGCCGGACTCCCTGAGCGAGGATCGCCCGGACTGCTTGACGACCCAGGCCCTCACCCCAGCGGCCCGGGATGGTGGCCACGGACGAGATGTGCATCAGCCCGGGCACGGGGCGGGCGCCTCGCCCATCGTCGTCCAGAGCCGGCATGGCCACCGCGGCCGAGACGAGCTGCGCGACTTCGAGGACGCCCACGCCGAAAGCCCCTGGCCGCTGCAGCGAAGACACGGCACGTTCGTGCAGCCGATCGAGTCCTGCCTGTGCCCGCCGCGCATCGGTAGCAGCTGCCCACAGAGCGACCATCGCCTCGTCGTCCCGGTCGGCGTGGAGCTCGTGCACCCGACGATTGCCGCCAAAGCGTGCGTCTGCCATCCACGCAGCCAACCACACCCGGTCGATCGCGCCCATGCAATTGTCGGCGACGAGGAGCACCATGTCAGCGTGCCCACATCGATGATCGACCCCGGCCGCGTCCAGGAGCTCAAGTCTCGCGAGGACAAGGCGTTCGTGGCGGCCCGGCCGCGTAGCCAGGAGCTGTGGGAGCAAGGTCAGGCGGTGATGCCCAACGGCGTCCCCATGAGCTGGCTGCGCACGTCGTACGACCATCCGCCGTTGTTCGTGGCCGAGGGCTCCGGGTCCCGGTTCCGCGACGTCGACGGGCACGAGTACGCGGACTTCAACATCGCGGACATGTCGATGTTCACCGGTTACGGGCCGGCGCCGGTCGTCGAGGCGGTGAGCCGTCGGGTGGCGGCCGGATCCCAGTTCCTGCTTCCGAGCGAGGACTCGATCTGGGTCGCGCGAGAGCTGGGACGCCGCTACGGCCTTCCGCTGTGGCAGTTCACCCTCGCGGCGACGAACGCGAACACCGAGGTGATCCGGGTCGCCCGCACTGTCACCGGTCGTCAGTCGGTGCTGTTCTTCGACGGCAAGTACCACGGCCACTTCGACGAGGCACTGGTCGAGCTCGTCGACGGACAGCTCGCCCCCGAGGAGTCCGGACTGCCGGCCGACGTGACCACGCGCTCTCGCGTCGTGCCGTTCAACGACCTGGCGGCGCTCGAGCGTGTGCTCGCGGCGCGTGAGGTCGCTGTCGTCATCACCGAGCCGGCCCTCACCAACAACGTCGGACTTCAGCTGCCGGACAACGGATTCCATGTCGCGCTGCGGGCGCTGACATCGGCGACCGGGACCCTGCTGGCGTACGACGAGACTCACACCCAGGTCGTCGGACCTGGTGGTCTCACCGCGAAGTGGCGACTCGATTCGGACTTCGTCACCGTCGGCAAGTCGATCGCAGCGGGCATCCCCCTCGGCGCGTACGGGACGACAGCGGAGGTGGCCGACGTGCTCCAGCGGCCGGCAGGACGCGACGACGACAAGCAGCTCGTCGCAACGGGCGGCACGCTCTTCGGCAACCCGCTGTCGATGGCAGCCGCCCGCGCCACGATGTCAGAGGTCCTGACCGACGACGCCTATGCCCACACCCAGGCCCTGGGGTCGCGTCTGGCCGACGGCCTGACCGACCTGGTGGCCTCGGCAGGGCTGCCGTGGACGGTGCACCGGTTCTGGCCGCGCAGCGGTCTCACGTTCGCCCCCACCATGCCCCGCAACGCCGCCGAGTCGCTCGCCTC
>JANLYC010000437.1:0-2173 GCA_031365435.1 Nocardioidaceae bacterium | reverse complement strand
CCGAGCGCCACCGCCGCGAACAGCGCCAGCAGCTGGTGTTTGTCGAGGCCGGTCACGATGACCAGCAGTCCCAGCGCCGCCATCGCTGCTCCGCTGTAGACCTTGAGCCAGATCGCCAGGCCGATCGCGGCCACGAAGGCCAGGATCAGGGACCAGTAGAGGAAGCCCGGCAGCACCCCCTGCAAGTCGCCGGAGAAGAGGGCCCGGGCCGCGAAGCCCGCGCACATGCCGCCGGTCGTGCCCGCTGACAGGTCGATCTCCCCGAGCAGCAGCACGAAGACGAGTCCGAGACCGATGATCGCGATGTAGGCACCTTGTCCGGGCAGGTTCCCGATGTTGTTGCGGGTCAGGAACCGGTCGCTCACCTGGTTGAAGATGACGACCAGCACGACCAGACCGAGGATCGACGGGAGGGCCCCTGGCTCGCCCGAGCGGAGCCTTACGAAGTAACCGCTGAAGGCATCGGCGATGCTACGTCGCTCGATGTCCAGGGAGAAGCCGCTGTCCTGCTCCCCGCCGTGGTCCACTGTTGCCTCAGGGCTCTTGGTAGACATGTCGCTCCCTTCAGAGGTTCGCGTCGGCGGTTGCTGGGGCGAGGCCGACGTCGCCGCTGCGGCCTGACGTGATCAGCTCGACGATCTGGGTCGTGCTGCTGTCCTTGGACCTGACCTCAGCAGCGATCCGTCCCAGGTACAGCGCAGCCACCCGGTCGGCGACCTCCATCACGTCGTTCATGTTGTGCGAGATGAGGACGACGCCGACGCCCTGGTCGGCCAGCCTCCGCACGAGGTCGAGAACCTGGCGCGTCTGTGCCACACCCAGGGCGGCGGTCGGCTCGTCGAGGAACACGACCTTGCTCTTCCAGAGCACAGCCTTGGCGATCGCGACCGTCTGTCGTTGACCGCCGGAGAGGTTCGCCACGAGCTGGCGAACCGAGCGAACAGTCCGGACGGACAGGCTGGTCAGGGCTTCGCGAGCCTGCCGCTCCATCTCGCCGTCGGCCAGGAAGCCGAGGCGTCGGATCTCCCGGCCGAGGAACATGTTCTGGGTGATGTCGAGGTTGTCAGCGAGCGCGAGGTCCTGGTAGACGAACTCGATGCCGAGCGCGGTGGCGGCGTGCGGGTCGGTGATCGTCACGGGTGATCCCTCGAAGCGAACCTCGCCGCTGTCGATGCCGTTGATACCGGCGACACACTTCACCAGCGTCGACTTGCCGGCGCCGTTGTCCCCGACCAGAGCCGTGACCTCCCCCGGGTACACAGCGAAGTCGACGTCATGGAGCACGTGGACCGGACCGAAGCTCTTGTTCAGCTGCTTGATCTCGAGGATTGGCTCGGTCACGATCATGCACCTTCCTGGGTCAGGGGGAGGGTTCGATGTATTGAGGAGAGTACGCCTGCTGGGATGCTCGGAGCACTGGCCGGGCGCGGTTGCGCCCGGCCAGCACCAATCGACGTGCTCAGCGCAGGAACGGCGTCAGGAGAGACCGAGCTTGGCGCAAGCAGCGGTGATGTTCTTGCAGATCTCGGCGGTGGTGAGTGCCCCGGCGTCGACGACGTCGCTGATGTTGGCCTGGGTGATCACATGCGTCGGCAGCAGCACCGCCTGGATCTTGTGGTCAGGCGCCTGCGGATCTGCAAACGGGCTGAGCGTGAGGCCTGCAGCAGAGGGGTCCTGGCCAGCGACCAACGCGATCGCGAGCTGCGCTGCCGCCTGCGCTTCGATGTGGACGTCCTTGAAGACCGTCATGCTCTGCTGGCCGTTGACGATGTTCTGCAGACCTTCGACGCCGGAGTCCTGACCGGTGACGACCACGTGACCGTTGAGACCACTGCCCTTGAGCACGCCGATGACGGCGTTGGCGATGCTGTCGTTGGCTGCCACGACGCCATCGACCTGTCCACCGGCGGCCTGGAGTGCCTGGGTGAAGGTCGGCGCGGCGTTGGAGATGGTCCACCCCTTGACCACGGACTCGGAGATGATGTGCAGCTTGCCGGCGGACTCCAGCGGGTCGAGCACCTCATGCGCGCCCTTGGCGAACAGCACCGCGTTGTTGTCGACGTCAGTGCCGCCGTCCATCATGATGATGCCCGGGTCCTTGACACCCTGCGCGTCCAAGCAGTCGACCAACGTCTGGCCCATGAGCTTGCCGACGTCCACACTGTCGAAGGCC
>JANLYC010000426.1:0-7747 GCA_031365435.1 Nocardioidaceae bacterium | reverse complement strand
CGCGCGGGTCACCTCGTGACGGGCGACCAACGTGACCACCGCGGCCGCGATGACCAGGCCGACACTGCGGACGATCGCGACCCCCTGCCGGCCGCGCCGAGTCCACTCGACGACCCAGGCGATGGCCTGCGCCACAGCAGTGGCCGCCAGCATCCACAGCACGGCGACCAGCTGCACGGCCCACAGGTTGGTCGGTCCCGCGGCGTACGACGTGAGTCCCAGCACGGTCCAGGCCTGGATCATCCAGGCGATGTTGAGTGGTGCAAGGAGCAGCGCGCCGAGATGGTCCGTGGTCGGACTGACGGGGAAGGCAACTCCTTCGTCGCGCGGAAGCAGCTCGCGCCCGCCGCCGGCGCCGATGATGGAGAAGGTCGTCGTGATGATGAAGGCCAGGTAGATCGTGGGGAGCAGCAGCACGAGGTCCTGGGCTTTCGCCGAGACCGCATGGCCCGGCGTGAACGCCGGAACCACCGCGGCGAGCAGGGTCAGCACCACGAACACCACGCTCACGATGACCGTGTTGCGGCGTGAGCTCCCCCGCAGTCCGGACGTGCGGAAGCTGATCAGCGCGCGGACGTCACGGATGGCTCGTCCGGCCTCCTCCAGGCGCGACGTCACGACTGCCATGCCGTCACCTCAGGACAGCAGTGCGCGGTAGGACCGCGCACCGGCTTCGCCGCGCAAGTCGTCGGACGGCGCTGCTGCAGCCACCTGGCCACCGCGCAGGACCACTGCTTCGTCACAGGCCTGCACGGCCAGCTCCAGCAGGTGGGTGGAGATGAGCACCGCTGCGCCGCGGCTGCGTGCGTCGGAGACGACGTTCATCGTCGCCTCGACCCCCAGCGGATCGACGCCGTCGAAGGGCTCGTCCAGGAGCAGCACGTGCGGGTTGTGGAACGCCGCGAGCACGACTGACATCCGTCGGCCCATGCCGTGGCTGAACCCTGAGGTGACCCGGTGCATCGCCGCGCCGAGGTCGAACTGCTCGAGCAGGTCACGAGCACGGTCCTGCCAGCCGTCGGGGAGCTGCCGCAGGCGCGCCGACAGCTGCAGGTGCTCCCAGGGGGTGGCACGCGGCACGAGTCCTCCGACGTCAGGGCAGTACCCCGTCTCGCGCTTGGCATCGAGCGGATGACGGCGAACGTCATACCCGGAGACGAGGACGGTGCCGTCAGTGGGAGGAATGACGCCGGCGAGGACGCGCATGGTGGTCGACTTGCCGGCGCCGTTGCGGCCGACGAGCGCGGTCGAGCCGCCGGCCGGCACGGTGAGATCGAGGCCTCGCACTGCCTCGACAGCGCCGAACTGCACGCGCAGTCCAGCCACCGCGATCGAGGGGGTGTTCACCGGACCCAGTGTGCCAAGGATTGTGTAACGACGCCGCTACTTCGCGTTATAGGTCCTGGTGATCAGCCGTTCGGCTCTGCTCGGGCCTCCGTCGATCGGCCAGGTGCCGTGATCAGAAGCGGTCGCCGCCGTCGGCCTTGGCCACCAGCAGGTCCGGAGGCGTGAACTGCGGGCCGTACGCCGCCGCGAGCTCCTGCGCCCGGGCCACGAAGCCCGCGACCCCGCCCGCGTAGTTGTTGACGTAGGTCAGCACCCCGCCGTACAGCGGCGGGAAGCCGATTCCGAAGATCGAGCCGATGTTCGCGTCGGCCGTGGAGCGCAGCACGCCTTCGTCGAGGCACTTCACGGTCTCGAGGGCCATCACGAAGGTGAAGCGTTCCTGCAGGTCGTGGAACGTGGCGTCGTCGACCGGGTTCTTGGCCGGATCGACGAAGTGCTCCCACAGCCCGGGCCACAGCAGCTTCTTGCCGTCGCCGGGGTAGTCGTAGAACCCGGCGCCGGCCGCCTTGCCCTTGCGCCCGAACTCGTCGACCATCCGATCCACCACGGCCATCGCCGGACTCGCGAACGCTCCGGCCCCCGCCGCTTCCGCGGCCTTCGCCGCTTCGGCCGCGATCTTCTGGGGGAGGACGAGCGACACCTCGTCGACCATGGCCAGCGGCGGGGCGGGGAACCCCATCTGGGTCGCGGCCCGCTCGATCGTGACGGGGTCGATGCCCTCTCCCAGCATCGCGACTCCCTCGAGGACGAGAGTGCCGAACACGCGCGAGGTGAAGAAGCCCCGGCTGTCGTTGACCACGATCGGGGTCTTCTTGATCTGACGCACGACGTCGTACGCCCTGGCGATGGCCGCGTCCGACGTCTGCTTGCCCACGATGATCTCGACGAGCGGCATCCGCTCGACCGGCGAGAAGAAGTGCAGGCCGATGAAGTCCTCGGGCCGCGTCACGCCGGTGGCCAGTCCGGTGATCGGGAGCGTGGACGTGTTGGAGCAGAGCAGCGCGGCCGGGTCGACGACGGGTTCGATCTCGCGGAACACCTGGTGCTTGAGGTCCTGGCTCTCGAACACGGCCTCGATGACGAGATCGCACCCCGCAAGATCGGCAGGCTGCTCGGTCGGCTGGATCCGGGCCAGCACCTCATCGCGCTGCGCCGTGGCGATGCGACCCCGCTCCACCTGCTGGTCGAGGAGCCTGGCGGAGTACGCCTTCCCCTTCTCGGCAGCCTCGAGCGAGACGTCCTTGAGGACGACGGCCATACCGGCGCGCGCACATTCGTAGGCGATGCCGGCGCCCATCATCCCGGCACCCAGCACCCCGACCTTGCCGGCGGTGTACGCCGGTACTCCGGCCGGCCGGGACTGGCCGGCGTTGATGGCCTGCAGATCGAAGAAGAAGGCCTGGATCATGTTCTTGCTGATCGGTCCCGTCACGAGCTCGACGAAGTAGCGGGACTCGATCCGGGTCGCGGTCTCGAGATCGGTCTGCGCGCCTTCGACGGCGGCACTCAGGATGGCCCGGGGCGCCGGGTACGGAGCGCCCTTGAGCTGCTTGCGCAAGTTGGCCGGGAACGCCGGCAGGACCTGCGCGAGCTTGGGTGTTGCGGGCGTGCCGCCAGGGATCCGGTATCCCGGCCGGTCCCACGGTTGGCTCGCGGCCTCGGCGTCGTCCCGATGATCGAGCACCCAGGTCTTGGCGGCCGGGACCAGGGCGTCGACCGAGTCGACCAGCTGGTCGAGAAGTCCGATGGCACGCGCCTTTGCCGGCTTGTTGCGCTGCCCTTGGAGCAGCACGTTCAGCAACGCGTCCTGCAGCCCGAGCATGCGGACGCAGCGGGTGATGCCCCCGGCTCCGGGAAGCAGGCCCAGCGTCACCTCGGGGAGTCCGATCTCGCTGCGCCCGTCGTCGACCGCGATCCGGTGGTGGCAGGCCAGCGCGATCTCGAGACCGCCGCCCAGCGCAGATCCGTTGATCGCCGCCACGACCGGACGGCCGAGCCTCTCGAGCCGTCGCAGGTCGGCTTTGATCTGCTGCAGCTGGGCGAACACAGCCTGGGCGTCGGCCGGTGTCGTCCGGATCATCGAGGTCAGGTCGCCACCGGCGAAGAAGGTCTTCTTGGCCGAGGTGATGACCACACCGACGACGGACTCCCGCTCGTCGTACAGGCGGTCGACCGACTGGGTCATCGACGTGACGTAGCGGTCGTTCATCGTGTTGGCGCCGGACCTCGGGTCATCGAGGGTGAGCACGACGATGCCGTCGGCGTCGACGTCGTACCGGATGGTGCCCGCGTCGACGGCAGTGGCTGCTGGCGTTGAGGTCATCGGTGGAGGCTCGCTTCTTCGTCGGGGACGGGCTCGGGCTCAGGCTGGCGGATCACACGCGCTCGACGATGGTGGCGACACCCATCCCGCCACCGACGCAGAGCGTGGCGAGTCCGTAGCGCAGGTCGCGGCGCTCGAGCTCGTCGATGAGCGTGCCGAGGAGCATCGCCCCGGTCGCCCCGAGCGGGTGGCCCATCGCGATCGCTCCGCCGTTGACGTTGACCTGCTCGGGCGACAGGTCCAGGTCCTGCATGAAGCGCAGCACGACTGCGGCGAAGGCCTCGTTCATCTCGAACAGATCGATGTCGTCGACATCGAGACCGGCCTTGACCAACGCCTTGCGGGCCGCCGGGGCGGGACCGGTGAGCATGATGAGCGGGTCGGAGCCGCTCACAGCAGTGGCCACGATGCGGGCGCGCGGCGTGATGCCGTAGTGGTCGGCGACGGCCTGGCTCCCGACTGCGACGAGGGCAGCGCCGTCGACGATGCCGGACGAGTTGCCCGCATGGTGGACGTGGTCGATGCGCTCGACCCAGTGGTACTTCTCGAGCGCAAGGGCGTCGAAGCCGCCCTGCGCGCCGATCTCGGCAAAGCTGGGCTTGAGCCCGCTGAGCCCCTCGACCGTCGTGCCCGGCCGGATGAACTCCTCGTGCTCGAGGATCGTCAGGCCGTTGCGGTCCCGGACCGGGACCACGGAGCGGGCGAAGTAGCCGTTGGCCTCGGCCTTGGCCGCTCGCGCCTGGGACTCCGCGGCGTACGAGTCCACGTCGGTGCGGGTCCAGCCGCCGAGGGTGGCGATGAGATCGGCGCCGATACCCTGGGGCACGAAGTTCGTGGCGAAGGCAGTCTCGGGGTCCATCGCCCAAGCGCCACCGTCGGACGCCATCGGGACCCGGCTCATCGACTCGACGCCACCGGCGAGAATCAGGTCTTCCCATCCGGACCGCACCCGCTGCGCGGCCTGGTTGACGGCCTCGAGCCCACTGGAGCAGAACCGGTTGAGCTGTACACCTCCGGTGGTGTCAGGCAGGCCTGCCGCGATGGCTGCGACCTTGGCGATGTCTGCACCCTGGTCTCCGACCGGGGTGACGCAGCCGAGCACCAGGTCGTCGATCGCCACGGGGTCGAGGTCCGGAAGCCGACGGCGCATCTCGTCGATGAGGCCTACGACCAGATTGACCGGCTTGACCTCGTGCAGCGCGCCGTTTCGCTTGCCGCGCCCTCGCGGCGTACGGATCGCGTCGTACACGAACGCATCGGGAATGCCTGAGCTGCTCGCTGCCATGGGGACGTTCCGCCTCCGGATCAGGGACTAAGTTACTCATCAGTATACGGAAGAGCGGGCCGACTTGTCAGTGCCGCGGCGGGTGGCCTGTTTCACATCGCCGTTCCGGACAAGGCGGACGGCAGGGTGTTCCCGTGCGAGCCTTTACGGACAGGCATGAGATCCTGCTGGTCAGGCAACGGCACGTTGCGACCGGACCACCGCGCCGGCACTCGGGGAATCACGGAGGCATCGCCATGAAGAAGTTGTTGGGCATCGCTGTCGTCACGCTCATGCTCGCGCTGAGTGGCTGTGGCGGCGACAGCTCCTCCACCGCCAAGACGACCGGCGCGACCACCCCGACCGAGTCGACTCAGTCGACCGACGGTGGGAGCCAGGCCGGAGGCGCCTACTGCGACGCCCTGAACGGCGCCAAGACCAACCTGTCGCAGCTCGACCTGCAGAAGCTCGACGAGAAGACGTACGCGGTGCTGCAGGCCGAGATCACCAAGGTCTCAGCAGCGGCGCCGTCGGATGTGCAGGATGACTGGGCGACGCTGGCGAAGGCTCTCGACGACTTGCACACCCTGCTCGCCAGCATCGGCATCTCGTTCGACGACCTGCAGGCTCTCAGCACGGGCAAGGTGCCTGCCGGGGTCGATCCCAAGGCTTTGCAGAAGCTCGGCCCCAAGCTGACGAAGATCAGCCAGGACGGGTCCCTTCAGGCAGCGTCGACGGCGATCACCGAGAGCGCCAAGAAGGACTGCGGCCTCAACCTCAACTGACGCAGCCTCAGCCGGGTTGCCGGAGCGTGGTCCTGTTCCGTCCTTCGGCCTTGGCGGCGTACAGGGCGAGGTCTGCTCTCTTCAGAAGCGCCTCCCGGTCGTAGTCCTCTCCCACGGAAGAGACACCGATCGATGTCGTCAGGTTTCCGGCGACGTCGAAGGGAGAGTCGGCCACCACCTGCCGAACACGCTCGGCAGCGCGGAACGCCTCGTCCCCGTCGGCACCGGGGAGTACCCATCCGAACTCCTCGCCACCGAGTCGCGCAATGAGCTCCCCTTCCCGCGATGCCCGGATCAGCCGGTTCGCCAGCTCCACCAGCACCTGGTCCCCGACCGGGTGGCCGAACGTGTCGTTGATCCGCTTGAAGTCGTCGAGATCCATGATCGCCACACTCAGCGACCAGCCTCGCCGCTTCACCAGCTCGACCTCGCGGTCGAGGAAGTCGCTGAAGGCGCGTCGGTTCGGCAGGCCGGTGAGGTCGTCGGTCGTGGCTTCGTGCTCGAGGGCTGCCCGGGACTCGGACTGTCCAATGGCGAGCTCGACGAGCTCGGCGAACCTCGAGAGACGGTCCAGGACGGCGTTGTCCAAGCCATCCGGCAGCCTCGAGCCCAAGGCGATCGCACCCCACAGCTCGCCGTGACTGAAGATGGGCGCAGCAGCCCCGACCCGCAGACCTTCTTTGGAGAGCTGCCCGCCGACCGTCCCGTCGATGGCCTCGTAGGTCACCCTGGCCGGCCGGCCGGTCGTCGCGACCAGGGCGACTGCCGACTTGTCTCCCGGCGCGAACACGAGGTCCTGAGGAAGGCCCGGCAGATGTTGGGGCGACATGGCTAGAACAGCGGCACGATCCGCGGCGGCGAACTTCAGGACGGCCGCGGTATCGACCTCGAACACAGCACACAGCGCATCGGCAATCCGTTTTGCGATCTGCTGGGGGCCGTCGCTCCGTGCGACCTCCGTGGCGATTTCGTGGAGCGCCGCCCAGGTCCGCTCGCTTCGACGTGACTCGGTGATGTCGGTCGCGAGCACCATGGCCGAGGGCACGCTCCCATCGAGGGCCGGCACCGGACTCGCCGTGAGGTGGAAGAGTCGCCGGCCGACCGCACGTTCCCAGCTCACCTGCTCGCCGTTCAAGGCAGCCCGGTACCGCGGCTCCAGCTCAGCGGCCAGCTCCGGCGGAAAGGCTTCGCCGAGGGTTCGGCCCTCCAGGTCCTCACGGGCGAAGCCGAAGGCCACGAGCTCGAGCCCGTCGGCCACCAGGATCTTGAGGTCCTGGTCGAAGAGCAGCACGAAACCCCCGGGCACGTTGCGGGCCAGCGTCCGGTACTGGGAGACGCTTTCCTGAAGCTGGTGCTCAGCGCACACCCGGTCGGTGATGTCGGTGACGAGCACGAAGAAGCCCACCACCACGCCGTCCCGTCGGCTCGGGACGTACGACGCCTGGACGTATCGAGTGTCGCCGTTGGTGTTGACCAGAGCTCGCTCGAACGTCTGTTCCTCGCCACGGAGGGCGGCCTCGATGTACGGACGGTTCCCCTCGAAGACGTCTGCTCCGAGGACCTCCCGCATGTGCAGCCCTTTGATCTGCTGGGGGCCGAGCCCGAACCACTGCCGGTACGCGTCGTTCGCGAGCCGGTTGCGCAGGTCGGTGCCCCAGTACCCCACGAGCCCGGGTATGCCGTTCAGCACGGCCATCACATCGTCGGGCATGGACTCCGACGTCGGCCCCTCACCGGTCTCTGCAGTTGGCATGGCCTCAGTATGCTCGCCGGAATCCGGGCCGGACGAGGCCCGGCCCCGATGCAGGCGGGCAAGCCGTCAAAGACCGAGGCTGCGCCTGATGATCTCCTTCATGACTTCGGTGGTCCCGCCGTAGATGGTCTGGACACGAGTGTCCAGAAACGCCCGCGATATCGGGTACTCGGTCATGTAGCCGTAGCCGCCGAACAGCTGTAGGCACGCGTCCACCACACGCTTCTGCAGCTCGGTCGTCCACCATTTGGCCTTGGCAGCATCGGTTGCTCCGA
>JANLYC010000416.1:0-3680 GCA_031365435.1 Nocardioidaceae bacterium | reverse complement strand
CGACGGATCCGGGGCGGCGAAGGTGCGTTTGTCACTTATGGGGCGGACAAGGCATACACTCCGGCCATGTCTGACCCCGAGGGCTCGCCTGGCCCACAGCAGGACGCGCCGGTCAGTGCAGCCAGGTCGGATGTCCCGTGGCGGTTCATCGGCATCGCGGTTGCGGCACTGCTGGTTCTTTCGGCAGGAGTGGTGTTCGCCGTGGTGCGGCTCGGAGCCGACGGAACTCAAGCGCCGCGAGCCGGCAGCGCGACATCGACGTACCCCCAGGAGTGGGACCCTCGCATCGCCCCGTACGCAAAGATTGCCGAGGACCTGCGCGGTCTTGACTTCCAGCACCCCGTCACGGTCCGGTTCCTGGCTCCGGACAAGTTCGAGAAGACCGTCACCTCGGACGAGAAGAAGCTTCACAAGAAGGACCGCCTGCAGTTCGAGCAGACCATCGGTCTCATGCGGGCCTTCGGTCTGATCAGCGGTGACGTCGACCTGTTCGCAGCCGTCAACGACTTCAACGGCAGCTCGACCCTTGCGTACTACTCGTTCGACGACAAGACGATCACGATCCGTGGCGACCGGCTGAATCCAGCGGTCCGCTCGACGCTCGTCCACGAGCTGACTCATGCCCTGCAGGACCAACACTTCGACGTGGGCGACCGGATGGAGCAGCTTCACAAGGAGTCGAAGCATGGCGCGAGCACGGCGGAGGCATCGGTGCTGGGCGCCCTCATCGAGGGTGACGCGGAACGCGTTCAAAGCCTCTATCGGGACTCGCTGAGCGAGCGGGAGCGCGAGGCCCTCGATACCGCCCAGCAGGACGAGAGCAGCCGGGCCGGCCCGAGGATCGAACAGATCCCGAAGGTGATCGTCACGATCCTGGCCTCTTCGTACACGCTCGGTCAGGCGTTGGTGCAGACGGTGGCTGTTGACGGTGGCAACTCCGCGGTCGACGACCTGTTCCGCCACACCCCCACGCACGAGTCTGTACTGCTCGACCCGTTCCGGGTGCTGGCCGACGACACCGACGAGATCAGGGTTGACGCACCGAAGCTCCGGAACGGCGAGAGGAAGTTCGACTCCGGCGAGCTCGGCGCCCCGACCTGGTACTTGATGCTCGCCGAACGGCTGCCCCTCGGCACCGCGCTCGCAGCGGCCGACGGCTGGGGTGGGGACACATATGTGGCGTTCGAGCGTGCTGACGAATCCTGCGCGCGGATGACCTACGCAGGAAGCACCACGCGCGACACCACGCGGATGTTCATGGCGCTGCAGCGTTGGATCGCTGCCGCGCCCGGCTCGCCGGCTTCGGTGACGAGCGATGGCGACGCGCTGCAGCTCGAGACGTGCGACCCCGGTAACGCCGCGGCAGGCGGCAGGGACGCTTCCGGGGATGCCATCAGCCTCGCGCTCACCCGGACCTACCTCGGGATCGGCATCATGCGCGGGGGTGCCTCGGACACCACATCACGATGCGTGGCCGGGCGGTTGGTGCGCGCGTTCCCCGTGTCGAAGCTGACGGACCCGACGTTCGGGGTCGGCGAGCCGGTCGTCCTCGCGCGGGTTCGACAGGTCGCGGCCGGCTGCATCTGAGGCAACGGGAAGGAGGCTCCGAGAGCCGGCTCCCCGAGCACCCTCACCGACCGGCAGGTACCGGCCGCGGGTTGCTGGCGATGACCACGGTGTTGCTGAGATAGATCTGGCCGTTGTAGTCGGCACAGGTGACGATCGCCAGCCGCTCAGGCCCGGTCTGGTCGAAGACGCTGCCTGCCTTCGAGGCGAGCAGTCCCTTGCGGTAGGTCTTCACGGACGTGATCGTGTAGCGAAGGCTCTGTCGGCTCCGCTGCAGTGTCACCCGGTCCCCGACGTGGACCGAGGCGAGGTGGTCGAGCGCCCCGCCGCCGGTGTGCACGGTGTGCCCGGTGATGATCGTGGTTCCGTAGCCGTCACCGGGTCGCGCCCCGGCCGCCCACCAGCCCACCGTCGTGTAGTCCGATGGCGGCGTCAGTGTCAACGAGCCATCGGTGCCGATCGGTGAGACCGCGGCCGCGACGCCGATGCTGGGGAGGATGAGCTCGTTCGGCGGCGTGCGCAGCAGCCGCACTGGACGCTGTGGCTTGGCGGTGCCGCCCTTGTGAGGGTGCGTGAGGTTCTGGCGTTTGTGTCCGGGCAACCGATGGATGTGTCGCTGGGCGGCACCGATGACGCCGTTGGTATCGGCGTCGGCCGTGCTCGCCGACCCGTCATGCCAGGTGATGGCAGACAGACCGGCGAGCGCCAGACCGACAAGTACTGCTAGCGGGGCGTAGACCCTACGCCTCATGCTGTCCACGACGGCGCATCAGCGCGAACGCTCCGCCCGCCGCAACGGTGAGGCCACCGAGGATGCCGATCGCCGACAGGATGTGCGACGACGATCCGCCGCTGGCCGGTGGGCCGCTGATGCCGGCCTCGACAGCCGTGGGAACCGGGCGGGTGCTCTCGGTAGGCAGCACGCGCGTCGTGCGTGTCGAGGTCGAGGGCAGCACGTTGGTCGTGGTCGTCTGCGTGACCGGAGTGGTCGTCTGTGTGGTGGTGGGCACCGTCGTGGTGTGCGTCTCGTAGCTGTCACAGCTCACGATCCCGACGGCGGACTCGAAGAGCTCGTGGGGAGCGGTGTAGGTGACGAAGACGTCGCTCGAGGTCGTGACGCCGGACCCGGGCGAGGTGAAGGACCAGGTGAAGTCACCGGTCTGTACGCCGGGGTGGGTGACCCCGTCGACGCTCAGGGTCGCACTGCTGGCCATGGTCGGGCCGGCGAGGTTGAACTCCCAGGTCAGGATGCCGTCTTCGCAGGGCAGGAACTCAGCTCCCGCTCCACCCCAGGCCTGCGTGAAGGTGGCGTCGCCGAGGGCCGAGGAGGCTGTGTTCGCTGAAGCCTGCGACAGCGCACCGAAGCCGGCAACGACGACCGCGACGGCTGCGGCGAGGAAGTACACCATGCGTTTCATCTGACATCCCCCAAAAAGGACCGAGAACGGTTCGTGGAATCGACCACGAATGAGTGAGAGCGCCTAGCGTACGGGACTGCAGAGGCAGTGGCACCGGCGTATTCCAGGAAATCATCCTTTCTCATACACACCGTGATTGCGTCGTCACGCAAACATGGCGTCGGAGGGGGAGGTGGGCCGTCGGACGGAGCCCGCGCGGTGTCCTGCAGCGCCTGTGTGGCAAGGGATTCGCCGGTCTTCGGGGTCGGATCCCTGTCGGCATCGTCGGGACAACGGACTGCAACACGGCAGCGTCAAGAAGGGTGTTTAACACAGTGTTGCTGATCATTTACAGTAAGTCATTCACGGTGATTCTACGCACCGTAATCGGACCATAACTAAATGTAAATTCCGACCAGCTTCAGGCGTCCGAAGATGCGGCGTCGAACGAGTCGAGCCCGAGGTCGAAGCGAGCCGATCCGGACTGTTCCAGGGCCGCGTCCACGCCGCGTGGCAGCGGTCCGTCCCCGACCAGGCCCAGCGTCGTCCGGGTGGCGAAGTCACGCCACAGGCCACTGCGGTCGAGCAACGCGTGCTTGGCCCCGGGCAGCTCGAAGCGCGCCACCGTGTGACCGGCACGCCGCAGTCGTTCGGCGTAGTCGCGGCTCAACGGCGACGAGGTCATCCGGTCCGACGTGCCGTGCGCGAGGACGAACC
>JANLYC010000412.1:0-4979 GCA_031365435.1 Nocardioidaceae bacterium | reverse complement strand
TCAGTATCGGGCCGCAGGCACGGCCGCCGGTAGCCCTCTGCCGATCGGTGGTCAGCCGTCGCCACGGGGTGGCAGGACCCAGCCACGCCCCACTCCGTGCGGCGTCCCGCCCAACCGGCCGGGTTCGAGCTCGACCGCGGGTCGCCGGCGGTAGTCCTGGGCCAGGATCGACTCGGCGTCGCGCCCGCGGTTCAACGCCAGACAGGGCGGTAGGAAAGCGCAGCTCGTGCAGTGTTCCGGAGACGGGTTCGGATACGTGCTCAGACCAGGTCTGACCATCTCCATCGCCTCTTCGGCGATCCGGCGACCCGCGTCGCTGACCTCATCGCGACCGCGACGGATGATCGTGCGACGAAACCCAGGACCCGACATCTGCCGCACCCGCTCGTACGACTCCTCCTCCCGGCCCTTCACGTACATCCGGCGCAACGACGAGACCCCTCGTCCGCCACCACTCGGTTCGTTCTGCCGTATGCCGCCACGTGGGTGGTCGGCCAGTGGTCGAGGCGAACGGCTTTGCGGAGCTACCGATTCGGGAACCACCGTCGCGAGCTCGTTGTAGATCGTGCCCGTCATCTCCATGCCGTCGTAGAACCGGGACCAGCCCCAGCAGGCGCTGACCTCCTCCTCGTCCAGCATGAGCTGTTCGGTGTCCGGGAACGGTTCGGCGCTCACCCGGTGGCGCACGATCCAGTAGCGATCATGCTCGTCGATCGCCATCAGGTCGATGCGTCCCGTGTAGTGGATCGCCTGCCCGTCGGGGGTCGCAAGCCCACGCTCGGCGTCGTCAGGGTCGGTGACGAGTGCGTCGAAATCCGTCGACACCCGGACCGGCGAGAACTGGTCGACCGCGGGAGCCCACTCGATGTACCGGTCGAGCAACGCGTGGGCGTCCTCGTGGAGACGGTCCCAGTCGGCATCATCCGCAGTCCCAGGGGCGCCGCTCTCGTGCTGCGCGCGTTGCTGGGCGATGGACTTGTCCAGGCCCTTGCTCACCAGCGGCAGCACGACAGCTGAGTCCCAGTCCCACATGCCGGGGAAGTAGTAGACCGCGAGCGCGTCGCGGATGGCGCGGCCCAGGTCGGGCCCTGGACTTCGAGCGGGACGCAGCCGCCGACGAGTCGAGGCACAGAAGTCCCACTGGCGCCGGCACCGCTTGAAGGCGGCGCGATCGGCGGCACTGACGAGGAAGTCCATCATGCTTCTCCCGCGGAACTTGTCCGACATCCCCGATCCTACTGAGACGCCTGCCCCCGGCAGGCTCGTCTGAGCGAAACGAGTGGTGCTCCAGGGGCTGACTGGCCATTCAATCAGGCGGTAGGCTCCGAGGATGCGCAAGCGACGAGGCGCGCCGCTGTTGTTCACCGCAGCTACGTGTCTGGCGACCGCCCTCTTCGCCGGTGGATGCACGTCCAGCGGTGCGGACAGCAACGAGCCAGGCGACACCACAGCCTCGTCCGCGACTCCGGCGACCGGCGCGCCGATGACCCTCAAGGTGCTCGTCTTCAACGTCGAGTACGGCGGCAACGCCTCGACCGACAAGGTGATCCGGTCGACGGGTGCCGATGTGGTGGGCGTGCTCGAGTCGTACAACCGGCTTCCGGAGATCGCCCAGAAGACGGGTTATCCCTACTACAACGTCGGACTGCAGCTGCTGTCGAAGTACCCGATCCTGGAACCGTCCGGCGCCGATGGGCTCTACGCCCTCATCGAGGTCCAGCCGGGGTATGCCGTGGCCTTCTTCAACACCCACCTCGACTACGTGGCATTCGGGCCCAAGCTGCTCGCCAAGAGCATGCCCGTCGCAGACGTGATCGCGTCAGAGAACGAGGTCCGGACGTCGTCGCTCCAGATCCAGCTGCCGCACCTGGCCACACTGGCCGAGGCCGGGTACCCGGTCGTGCTCACCGGCGACTTCAACGAACCGTCCAGCCTCGACTACACGGCACAGACTGTCGGCGCGCATGACGGCGTCACCGGGCCGGTCCCCTGGCCCGTCAGCACGGCCCTCTTCGACATCGGCTTCACCGACACCTTCCGGGAGATCCACCCCGACCCCGTCGCCGACCCGGGGGTCACTTGGGGCAGAGCCGTCTCGGGCACGAGTACTGCCGGAGACCGGATCGACTACGTGTATGCCGGTGGTCCGCTCACCACGACCGACAGCGTGCTGATCGGCAAGACCGGCACTCCCGACGTGGACGTGGCTTTCGACACGTGGACGTCTGACCACCGGGCGGTGCTGTCGACCTTGGACCTCACACCGGTGGCAGTACCGACCACGGTGGCCCTCGACCGGCGCATGCTGACAGCAGGAGACGACTTCACGGTGTACTACAACGCACCAGGCTCGTCGACGATCGTCGTCGTCCCCACGGGCGAAGACCCGTCAGCCGCGGCTGACTCACGACCGGTCGGCGACCCGGCCGGGACCCTGACCCTCAGCACAACCGACCTCGGAGCTGCCGGCTACGACATCGTGCTTCTCGACGCCGGCGGCAACGAGATCGCGCGCAACCAGTTCTGGGTGCGCGCCAAGGACGCACAGGTCACGATCCGCACCGACCGGTCGACGTATGCAGTGGGCGAACCGGTTCAGGTGACCTGGGACAACGGACCTGCCAACCGCTGGGACTGGATCGGCGTCTATCGCGCCTCGGCGGCGGATCCCAACAAGGACGACTACCTGTTGTGGGGCTACACCGGCGGACACGACTCCGGAGCCCTCCCGCCATCGGTGAGCGGCTCGATGACGCTGGACGACACCTCGCAGGGCAAGCCCTGGCCGCTGCCCCCTGGCCGCTACGTCGTGCACTACCTGCTCACCGACCAGTACGAGTCGGCAGGCAGCACAGAGTTCACGGTCAAGCACTGACCTGGCTCCGTCACCCAGGGCTGACCGGGTCAGCGATAGTGCTCGCGTGCGTGGTCGTCGGCGACCTGGACCGAGTGAGGCGCCACCGCCACCGAGGCCAGGAAGGCGTCACGCTCGACGGCCCACAGGGAGACCTCGCTGAGAGCCGTCACCGTGGCAGTCCGAGGTACCTGGCGCAGCAGCGCCAGCTCGCCGAACCACGCACCGGGGCCGAGCTCGCGAATCTGCTGCCCTCCTCTGCTGACGCGCACCTCTCCGGCCGCGATGACGTAGAAGTGCCGACCCACGTCTCCTTCTTCGATCACGACGTCACCGGCAGCCGTTGACACCGGTACTGCGTCGCGCGCCATCCGCTCGACGATCCTCGGTGCCAGCACGGCCAGGATCGGCACCGCTCTCAGCAGATCGAAGACGTCGGCCGGCACGGTGGCATTCGCGTCCAGCCGACGCAACAGCCGGTACGACGAAAGCGCGACGACCGGCAGGAACAGCCCAGCGACCAGGAACGAGCCGCGCGGGCTGATGAGCTCGACCAGCAGTGGCGCGGCCAGGGCGCCGACGGCGAGTCCGGCCATCATGACGGTCTCCTGCAGCCCGAACAGGGCCGTCAGGAGTCGATCCGGTAGCAGCCGCTGGGCGAAGGTCCTCGACGCCACGTCGAAGAACAGCTTTCCGGCTCCGCACACGGCCACCAGGACGACAGCGACAGCCGCAGAAGCTGACCAGCCGGCCAGGACCAGCGGCAGACCGGCACCCAGCGCGCCCACCAACAGGGCCGGCGCCAAGCGATCGCGGCCGATCAGCACGAACGTGAGGGTAGCGCCCAGGACACCGCCCAGACCGATGGCCGAGGACAGCACCCCTGGGCCCGCGTCCGACATCGCGAGCAGATCCAGAGCCAGCACGGCCAACAAGATGTCTAACATCCCGACGAGCACGTTCTCCGCGGCCACCATCGCGCAGAGCAGCCGTGCTGCTGGGTCTCGGAGCACCTCCTTGAGCGGGCGTGGCCCCGGGGTCACGTCATCGACGGCGGAGATGCGAATCGGTGCTGCGGTCGTCAACGTGATCACCCACGTCACCGACAACAGCGACATCGTTCCCATCATGAAGAAGACGCCACCCGGACCCAGCGTCACCACAACCAGCCCGCTCAACAGTGGTCCGACGAAGATCGCCAACGCCTCGAGCGCACCCGACGCAGCGTTGCCGGCCGTCAGGTCTCCTGTGGTCTCGGAGATCTCGGGCAGCACGGCGTTGTGCACCGGCCGTGTCTGGGTGATCGACACCGCCGCGACCGCGGCGCACACCACGATCACCGCCACGGGAGCGCCGATGACGAGAACGACGCCCACCAACAAGAACGTCAGGGCCTGCGTCAGGTAGCCGAGGGCCAGCGCCCGCGATTTGGATACGCGTCCGGAAAGGGCGGCTGTCGGAGAGGCCAGCAGGGCGGACGGAATGAGCTGCGCCAGCGCGATCCCGCTGGCCCACCGGACGCCGCCACGGTCGTAAGCCCACACGATCAACGCAATCCAGTTGGCCCACTCCGCGATGTTGAAGATCAAGAAGGCGGCGAGGACCCGTCTGAGACTGGAGTTCCGCAACGCCTGGCGCACGACCGCGCTACGAGTGCCGCCACCCTTCGGGCTCATGTGGTCGGCGCCCCGCTCGGGGCCTCGGGGTCGATCGCCTCGCTTCGCAATGTCCGCCCACCCGTCGCGCAAGTGCCATGGCCCCGAGCCCGTCATTCTAGGGCGTTCGCCGGCGCTCAGCCGAAGATCCGACCACCTGACCAGCCGCTCCTCGCCCGGTCGCGGCGCCTGACGGTGCCGAGCAGGTCGTCGTCTGGCATAGTGGGAAACAGCAAATGACCGTACATTTGGCGGAACGGGTCGGACGGAGGTCACCACGGTGCGCAGGACCAAGCTCCGCGATGTCGGGAACGACCCCGACTACCGGTTCAGCCTCGCCAACGAGCGGACGTTCCTCGCGTGGATCCGAACCTCGCTTGCTCTCGTCGCTGGTGGAGTCGCCGCCCTGACGCTGCTGCCTGACGACTTCGGACCCTCCTGGTCCCGTGACGTCGTCGGCGGAGTGCTCC
>JANLYC010000393.1:0-4058 GCA_031365435.1 Nocardioidaceae bacterium | reverse complement strand
GCCGGTCTGGACGATCAGATGTTCGACCCCGACATCGAGGCGGCACTCGCCGAGCTGCAACCAGACTTCCGGGTGGCGGTTGTCCTCTGCGACATCGAGGGCCTCACCTACGACGAGATCGCCGACGTTCTCGCCGTCAAGATCGGCACTGTCCGATCGCGCATCCACCGTGGGCGCACGATGCTTCGCAAGGCGCTGGCCCACAGAGCGCCGACCGCAACGAGGAGACGATTCGGAGGTGCGGTCGACGCCACCCAGGTGGGTGTGGCCCAGTGAGCCACCTGCACCACAAGGTGTCGGCGTTGATCGACGGCGAGCTGCAAGGCGGTGCCCGTCGGCGGGCCTTGGCGCATGCCGCTTCGTGCGAGGACTGCCAGCGCGAGCTCGAGCAGACCTACGCGCTCAAGCAGCGACTGCTCGGACTGGCTGCAGCCGAGCCGCCCGCCGACCTGTTCGCGGCCCTTGGCTCCGTGCGATCCACGCCCAGAACTGCAGCGCCCGCCGCCGGCTCACGAGTCGCCGTCGTGACTCGCCGCGCCATGGTCGGTGCCGGCTCGGTGTCGCTGGCGGTGGTGACGCTCGCCTACCTCGTGGGTGGCTCCGAGTCGCCCACGGCCACGGTGGAGCCACCGGTGCAGGAGTTCTCCGCCGAGTTCGCTGACAGCACCGGCCTCGCGGCCTTCTCCGATCCGGCCGTCGAGGTCCTTTCCGGCGATCAGCAAGCGAGCTCGGGTGGTCCGTTGGCCATGGCCAACGCGTTCGCCTCGATCGGCGGCGCAGCAGCGCAGCCTGCCGTCGCCGGCGACGACCCGCGCGCCGCGTACTGGCTGCGGCGGTCAGCAGCCGCGCCCTCCGAAGTTGCCTATACCGGAGTGCGTACGGTCTCGTGGCTCGGCTCTGCGGGTCAGTCGTCGGTCACACTGGTGGTCGAACACGCGCCCGAACAGGGCACGAGCTTCGTGGCAACCAGTGACGAGAACAGCTCGACCGCCACGTTCATCACGCGCGGCGACGCTGCTGGTGACGGCGCCGCGGGTGCTCAGCCGATCGACCTGCTGCTGGGCGCGTATGACGTCTCCGTCGTCGGCGCGGCCAACGTCGATGGCCGCCGTGCCACCGTGGTGGCTGCCAGTCGCGATGGGGGGACGGTCGCCCGATTCTGGATCGACGACCGGACCGGTCTCCTCCTGAAGCGCGAGCTGTGGGACGACGGACAGCGGATCCGGGTCAGCACGCTCTCCCACCTGCGCACCGACGAGCAGGGATTCATGTCGCATCTGCCGCCTGAGCTGGAGGCACCCCCGGCTACCCGGTTGTCCACCCAGCTCGCCCCCACCCTGACCGACCAGGGCTGGGCGTGTCCGCTCCAGCTGCCTGACGACTTCCAGCTGACGTTCCTGCACCATTTGGACGGTCAGGGCGACATCGTCCATGCGGCGTACTCCGACGGCCTCTCGACCGTCGCGGTGTTCGAGGAGCGTGGTCGGCTCGACACCTCAGCGCTGGCCGGCTACCACCAGGTCGTGTCGGGCGGCTCGTCGTTGTGGGTGCAGGACGGTCTCCCGACCGTTGTGCTCTGGCAGTCCGAGGGGATGGTCTACACGCTGCTGACCGACGCTCCGAGGAGCGTCACGGCCGAGCTGGTGGCGGCTCTGCCGCACCGCAGTGATCCCGCTCCGGACGGAAACCGGCTGAGCCGCGGGCTGGAGCGGATCGTCTCGTACGTCAACCCGGCTCAGTGAACAGTGTCGCTGTGAGGCGGGTCCTGCCGGCCCGCTGATCTGCGCGGCCGCCTGGCGCCTCCAGCCATCCCCTCCGCGCCGGTTGTGCGCGTGAGGCATGCTTGACCCTGAGCGTCTCTTGACCAGCTGACGCGAGACCCGCCCGTTTCCAGGAGTAGTGCCCGTGCCCGATGACCGTCCTGATCGCGAGGAAGGCCTCGCCGACGTGGGTCGTGAGCCGCCGACGCCTCCGCCTGCTGGTGTGTCGTCGGGTGGCCAGCGGACCGCCCCCGCCCCTGGCGGCCAAGGGGGCCCACCAGGCCCAGCCGGACCCGCCGCGACCGGTGGCGGCGGGAGTGCCGGATCCGAGCCAAGACGGGAAGGCCCGGGCTGGATCTCAGGCCCCGGTGGCCAGCCGGGTGGCCCGTCGGGTAGCCCGTCGGGTGGCTGGGGACAGCCACCCCACCCTGGCCAGCCGCCCCGCCCGACAAGCGGTCCGGCATACGGAGGCGGAAGCGTCCCGCCCGGCTATCCGCCATCGTCGCCGACGGTGGGTGGCGAAGGATTCGGGCAGCCGTCGGTGCCGCCCCCGCCCGCGCCCCGGCCCTACGGCGTTTTCGTCCAACCAACCCGTCCGCTCGGTGAGATCCAGTCCGGCTGGCCCGCCGCGTCCGCGCGACCCCCACGCGGTCGAGTGCCGTTCGTGCCTGTGGCCCTGCTGTCCCTGTTGCTAGGACTCGGCGGTGGGGCCGCCGGGGCGTGGCTCGTCGAGCAGGGTCGGGACACGTCCTCGGCCGACTCCTTGGGTGCCGGCCAGGTCATCTCGCGCGGATCCGGCGCCGGCGGGGCAGGCGCCAACCCGGTCGTCGGAGTGGCGGACCGGGTACTGCCCAGCGTGGTGTCCATCGACGTGAAGGGCAGCAGCAGCGAGGTCACCGGGTCGGGCTTTGTGTATGACGACCAGCGCCACGTGGTGACCAACAACCACGTGATCGAGCCGGCCTCAGGCGGGGGTGCCATCACGGTCTCACTCTCGAACGGGCAACGCGTCTCGGCCTCGATCGTGGGACGCAGCCCGTCATACGACCTCGCCGTGATCAAGCTGGCCGACGGGCCTCAGCTCACGCCGGCCACGATCGGAACGTCGCGCAACATCGCCGTCGGACAGGCCGTTGTGGCCATCGGCTCTCCGTTGGGGCTCAACGCCACAGTCACCTCAGGCATCATCAGCGCGACGCATCGACCGGTCACCGCGGGCGGTCAGGGAGAGACGTCGTACATCAACGCGTTGCAGACGGATGCCGCCATCAACCCGGGAAACTCCGGCGGACCGCTCGTCGACCGCGATGGTGCGGTGATCGGCGTCAACTCGGCCATCGCCACGCTCGGCGCCTCGACCGGTGGACAGTCGGGCAACATCGGTGTGGGTTTCTCGATCCCGATCGACCAAGTGGTCACCACAGTCGAGCAGATCATCAAGACCGGCCAGGCGGAGTATCCCGTCATCGGGGCCAGCGTCGATGTCGTCGCCTCGTCCAACGGTGCCACCGTCGACCAGGTAGATGCGGGAAGTCCCGCGGCGCAGGCCGGACTCGAGAACGGCGACGTGGTCAAGGAGATCAACGGGCAACCCGTCAACGACGGAGTGGAGCTCATCGTCAAGATCAGGTCGTTCGAGCCGGGCCAGACGGTCACTCTGCTGGTGGACCGCAACGGCTCGAAGCAACGCATCCGCGTGACCCTCGGTAAGAAGGTCGGCTGACCGTCAGGTGGCCCTTGGCGTTTGCCATGTGTAAAAGCCAGGCGGCTTCCACACAAGGCAACCGCGCCTCTCTGACGGGGTATCTGCCTTGTGAACTAGGCAAACGCACGGCCACCAGTGGCACCCTTGGAGTTACACGTGCGCGGTGACGAGAAGGGCCAGGCCGGGAAGCTCCACCCCGGACGACGTCGTGTATGGCGCGCACGCGTCGCGCAGCCGGGTGGCCACGTTGTCTCGGGCCGTCGCAGGCATCGACGCCAGGACTTTGCTGAGCGGTCCGGCCAGGGCCGCCGTCCGTTCCCACCAGTCCTCGAAGGACGGCGCAACGGCCGGTGCCTCGACAGCTGTCACGGACACCAGGTCGAAGCGCGCCGCGAACAAGCTCGAAAGCCGATCGCGATTGGACAGTGAGAACGGTCCTGGCACAGCCGGTGGCGGGACCGGGACGCCGGTCTCGGCCGTCACCGCGTCGAACACGAGACCCAACCACGGGTTGTCCTCCCGCGGTCCCCACACCGAGATCGCAACCCGACCTCCGGGGCGGAGCACTCGCCGAATCTCGGCGACGGCTCGGG
>JANLYC010000389.1:0-10812 GCA_031365435.1 Nocardioidaceae bacterium | reverse complement strand
CGTTTGCCTAGTTAACAAGCCACCTGCTGTGGGAGCTAGCAAAATCTCCCTTGTGCCTTCGCCCCCTGGTTTGTTCACTCGCAAAACGCGGACGGCCAGGTGGGCAACTGGCGGCGGGACGGAGGGAATGGAGTCAGAGGTGTTCGCGCCAGGCGTTGGTGATGGGGAGGCGGCGGTCGCGGCCGAAGTTGCGGGCGGAGATCTTGGGGCCGGGCGGGTACTGGCGGCGCTTGTACTCCGCACGGTCGACCAGCCAGGCGACCCGCTCGACCATCGCAGCGTCGAACCCCTGGGCGACCAGCTCCGGTGCACTGCGGTCTGCTTCGACGTAGTCGTCAAGGATGTCGTCGAGCAAGGCGTACTCCGGAAGCGAGTCACTGTCGAGCTGGCCGGGGCGCAGCTCGGCCGACGGTGGCTTCGCGATGGCGTTCTCCGGAATCGGCGGCTCCTCCTCACGGCGTACGGCCTCCTCGTTGCGCCACCGCGCCAGCTCCCACACCAGGGTCTTGGGCACGTCCATGATCGGAGCGAACCCGCCCACGGCGTCGCCGTAGATCGTGGAGTACCCGACGGAGATCTCACTCTTGTTTCCACACGCGAGCACGAGGTGGCCGTGCTGGTTGGAGAGTGCCATCCAGACGACGGCTCGGATCCGCGCCTGCAGGTTCTCCTCGGCCAGCCCGTCCACCTTCACCGCAGCGCGGAAGGCATCGACCATCGGCGCGATCGGCACGGTGTCCAGGCGGAGCCCGGTCCGGCGGGCGAGCTCGGCAGCGTCGGTCCGCGAGTGCTCGGTGGACCACTCGCTGGGGTTGGAGACCCCGAACACGTTCTCGGCACCCAACGCGTCACAGGCGATGGCGCCGACGAGCGTCGAGTCGATCCCACCTGACAGCCCCAGCAGCACCGTGCGGAAACCGTTCTTGCGGACGTAGTCGCGCAGCCCCAGCACCAGTGCTCCGTAGATCTCGGCCCGGTCGTCGAGGTGCGGGGCCAGCGAGGCCGCCACGGCGTCGTACGGCGGCACGGGCTCGGTCGACAGGACGTGCCGCCGCACGCTCAACCCGTCGAAGCGCGTCTGTGCGTCCGGCAGATCCTCGGTCGCAGCCGGCAGGTCGAGGTCGACGACGAGGAGCTCGGGCTCGAACTGCCGCGCCCGCGCCACCAGCTCGCCGGTGGCGTCGACCACCAGCGAGTCGCCGTCGAACACGAGCTCGTCCTGCCCGCCCACGAGGTTGACGTAGGCCAGCGCGCAGTCACCCTCCCGGGCCCGGCGGGCGCAGAGCTCGAGGCGGAGGTCGTCCTTGTTGCGCTCGTACGGTGACCCGTTCGGAACGATCAGGAGGCCCGCTCCGGCAGCATCGGCAACGGCGGTCGGCCCGTCCTGCCACAGGTCCTCGCAGATGTCGATGGCGACGTCGACACCGCTCACCCGGATGACCGAGATCGTGTCACCCGGGACGAAGTTGCGGATCTCGTCTCCGACGCCGTAGTTCCACAGGTGATGCTTGGCCTGCGTGGTCACGACCTCACCGCCGTACAGCACTGCTACAGAGTCTTGAGGAGAGCCTTTCGGGCTACCGACCCGGTTGACCGGGGGATCCGCCCGGTCGAGGAACCCCGCCACGACGACCAGGTCTCCGTACCCTTCGGCGGCGAGGCGGCTCGCCAGCGAGGTCATCGCCGACATCGACGCCGTGACGAACGAGGGCCGCAACGCCAAGTCCTCGATGGGGTATCCCGTCAGGCACATCTCGGGCGTGACGACCAGGTGTGCACCGGCTGCCGCGGCTTCGCGCACCGCACCCACGATGATGTCGGCGTTGCCGGTCAGGTCACCCACGGTCGGGTTGATCTGGGCGAGAGCGACACGCAGCGAAGGCACCCACTCAGCCTAGGCCCGGCGCCGTCTCGCCATTCCGTCCGGACACCTCCGATCCACCGAATCGTGGCCCTGACCGCGGGAAAACGGGCGACTGGGGGTGTCCAGGGTGGTGAGGGCCGCGCCGGTTAACTCACTGGAAACATCGACGGGGCAGAATGCCCGTATGGGTAAACAGGAAGACTTCGTCCTGCGCGCACTCGAGGAACGTGACGTCCGGTTCGTGCGCCTGTGGTTCACCGACGTGCTGGGCTCGTTGAAGTCCGTCGCGGTGGCGCCGGCCGAGCTCGAGGGTGCGTTCACCGAGGGCATCGGCTTCGACGGCTCGGCCATCGAAGGCTTCGCGCGGGTCTACGAGGCCGACATGCTCGCCAAGCCCGACCCGTCGACGTTCCAGATCCTGCCGTGGCGAGGCGAGGGGCCGGCGACCGCGCGGATGTTCTGCGACATCGTGATGCCCGATGGTGCGCAGTCGTATGCCGATCCACGCTTCGTGCTCAAGCGCATCCTCAGCAAGGCGGCCGACCAGGGCTACACCTTCTACACGCACCCCGAGATCGAGTTCTACCTGCTCAAGGACCGGCCGCGCGACGGCACCGCGCCCGAGCCGGTCGACCGCAGCGGCTACTTCGACCACACCAGCCAAAGTGTCGCCCACGACTTCCGCCGCGAGGCCATCACGATGCTCGAGTCGATGGGCATCTCGGTCGAGTTCAGTCATCACGAGGGCGGTCCGGGCCAGCAGGAGATCGACCTGAGGTACGCCGACGCGCTTTCCACGGCCGACAACATCATGACGTTCCGGGTCGTGATCAAGGAAGTTGCGCTCAGCCAGGACATCCACGCATCGTTCATGCCGAAGCCGTTCACGGAGTTTCCGGGCTCGGCCATGCATACCCATCTGTCGCTGTTCGAGGGAGATCGCAACGCATTCTTCGAGGTCGGCGCCGACTACCACCTGTCCAAGACCGGCCGCGCCTTCATCGCCGGGCTGCTCGAGCACGCCGCCGAGATCACCGCCGTCACCAACCAGTGGGTCAACTCCTACAAGCGGCTCGCCGGCGGGGGAGAAGCGCCGTCGTACGTCTGCTGGGGGCACAACAACCGGTCGGCACTCGTGCGCGTCCCGATGTACAAGCCGACCAAGGGCCAGTCCACCCGCATCGAGCTGAGGTCAGTCGACAGCGCCGCCAACCCCTACCTCGCGTTCGCCGTGATGCTGGCCGCCGGGATGAAAGGCATCGAGGAGAACTACGAGCTGCCGCCCGGCGCCGAGGACGATGTCTGGAGCCTCACCGAGGCCGAGCGGCGGTCCCTCGGCATCGAGCCCTTGCCGCAGAACCTGCATGACGCGATCCGGGTGATGGAGCGCTCCGAGCTGGTCGCCGAGACGCTGGGAGAGCACGTCTACGACTTCTTCCTCCGCAACAAGCGCGCCGAGTGGGACGAGTACCGCAAGCAGGTCACCCCGTTCGAGCGCGCGATGATGCTCCCCATCATGTGATGGACGGTGCCCAGCGGCGAAGCCACGGGCACCGGCTCAACAGGCCACCTGCCGATCGATCAACAAGCCACCTGCCCCTGCGGATCTCAGCGTCGACGCGTCGAGACGGTAACCTCACCGGGTGGCCGCGGTGACGAAGGCGCTGGTGATCCAGCACGAGGACGAGTGCCCGGCCGCGTGGTTCGGGACGTGGTTCCGCGAAGCCGGCCTCGACTACGACACCGTGCACGGCCATCGCGGTGAGCCGGTGCCGGCCACCCTGGGCTCGTATGACGCGTTGGTGGTTCTCGGTGGCGAGATGGGCGCCCAGGACGACGCGGCGTGCCCGTGGCTGCCGGCCACCAGGCAGCTGATCCGGGCCACCGTCGGAGCCGGTCACCCCTTCCTCGGGATCTGCCTGGGCCACCAGCTCGCCGGAGTCGCGTTGGGCGGTTCGGTCACGCCGAACCCCAACGGTCGGGCCAAGGGGCTGACCCTGGTGAGCCTGACCTCCTCGGGCGCCTCCGACGACCTGCTCGAAGTCGTTCGAGACAGCGCAGCGGCAGTGCAGTGGAACGACGACGTCGTCTGGCGGCTCCCTGACGGTGCCATCGAGCTGGCCACCTCTCCGGACGGCACCGCGCAGGCCGTGCGGTTCGGCCCGTATGCGTGGGGCGTGCAGTTCCACCCGGAGGCGGGGCCGGACATCTTCGACTCCTGGACCAGCTCGGCCAAGGGTGACGATGCACAGCGTGCGGAGCAGCGCAAGGCGGCTGACCTCGTTCGCGCGGCAGAGGACCAGCTGCGGAGCGACTGGCGACCGCTCGCCGTCCGGTTCGCCGAAATAGTCTCCGCCTACCGCGCGCCGTGAGCACGAGCACCGGTCGGGGCAGCGAGTCCGGTCGGATGGCCCGGCTGGGCTTCGCCGATGTCGAGGCGGCAGCCCAGCACTGGTCTGTGCTGGACAGTCCCGACGACGACGTCCTGTTGTCCAGCATCGCCTCGGCCGCCGACCCGGATCAGGCGCTGCGTTCGTTCGCCGACCTCATCGCCAGGGCGCCCGACGCGGCTGCCTTGCGAGCAACCGTCAAAGAGCGTCCCGAAGTGGGGCAGCGACTCGCACTGGTCATGGGGGCCTCCACCGCGCTCGCTGATCACCTGATGCGGCACCCGGAGGACTGGGCGGAGCTGGCCGACCCGGAGCTGGACATGGTCCGGCCGACGGCGGCCGGCCTCGCCGCCGAGTTGGCCAAGGCGCGAAACCGTGACGACTTGCGGCGTATCTACCGCCGGTTGCTGTTGCGCCTGGCGGCCCGTGACCTGTCGATGGAACTACGAGTCGAGGATGCCGCCGCAGAACTGGCCGATCTCGCCGGCGGGACGATCGACGCGGCGCTCGCGATCGCCGCCGGCGAGGTGCGTGAACCAGCCGACACCTTCCGGCTGAGCGTCATCGGGATGGGCAAGTGCGGAGCCCGCGAGCTCAACTACGTGAGCGACGTCGACGTGATCTTCGTCTACGAGCCCGTCGACGGCGCGGACGACCTCGTGGCGATGCGCGGGGCCACCGCGGTGGCGGCGGCGATGATGCGGATCTGCTCCGACCACACCAAGGAAGGCACCCTGTGGCCGGTCGATGCGGCCTTGCGTCCCGAAGGCAAGTCCGGACCGCTGGTGCGGACGCTGGCGAGCCACGCGGCGTACTACGAGCGATGGGCCAAGACGTGGGAGTTCCAAGCCCTGCTGAAGGCACGGCCCATCGCCGGGGACACGGATCTGGGTCGGCGCTACATGGACACGATCGCCCCGCTCGTCTGGTCAGCGGCTGAGAGGCCAGGGTTCGTCGCCGACGTGCGTTCGATGCGGCGGCGTGTCCTCGACCACATCCCCTCAGGCGAGGCGGACCGCCAGATCAAGCTCGGTCCCGGCGGCCTCCGGGACATCGAGTTCGCGGTCCAGCTGCTGCAGCTCGTGCATGGCCGCTCCGACGTCAGCCTTCGCTCGCCCAACACGTTGCGTGCGCTGTCGGCATTGACGGCCGGCGGTTATGTCGGGCGCGACGACGGCGCCGCGCTGGCCGAGGCGTACCGGTTCCTCCGCACGCTCGAACACCGGCTACAGCTGATCCATCTGCGCCGCACGCACACGATGCCCGCGGACGAGGAGTCGCTGCGGGCGCTCGGGCGCTCGCTGGGCCGGATGAACGACCCCGTGGCGGCTCTGACCCGCCAGTGGAAGGCGCACGCACGGGAAGTCCGGCGACTGCACGAAAAGCTGTTCTACCGACCGCTCCTCGAAGCGGTGGCGGCCCTCCCCGGAACCGAGGCGCGGCTCACGACCGACGCCGCCCGGCAACGGTTGGAGGCGCTGGGGTATGTCGATCCCGCCGCGGCACTGCGCCACCTCGAGGCTCTGACAGCGGGGGTCTCGCGACGCGCCGCGATCCAGCGCACGTTGCTCCCCGCCATGCTGGGGTGGTTCGCCGACGCTCCCAACCCCGACATCGGGCTGTTGGGGTTCCACCAGCTCAGTGACGCTCTCGGGACGTCCCACTGGTACCTGCGGATGTTGCGCGACGAGGGTGCGGCGGCCGAGCGGTTGGCCACCTTGCTGGCAACCAGCCGCTACGCCACCGAGCTGCTGATGCGCGCCCCCGAGGTCAGCGGCCTGCTGGCTCACGACGCCGACCTCACGGTCATCGACACCGACGCCCTGGTCACCGAGTGCCGACGGGCGGCGCTGCGTCAGGACGACCCGGTCGAGGCCGTCACCGCCATTCGTGCCGTCCGGCGTCGCGAGCTCTTCCGGATCGCCGCCGCCGACATCTTCGGACTGGTCGACGTCGAGACGGTGGGTCGAACGCTGTCCGGCATTGCCCGAGCCACGCTGGAGGGTGGTCTGGCCGCCGCGCAGGCAGCCATCGCGTCCGAGCGACGTGGCGACCTGCCGACCCGGATCGCGGTGATCGCGATGGGACGGTTGGGGGGTCTGGAGATGTCCTACGCCAGTGACGCCGACGTGCTGTTCGTCCACGACCCGCTCCCCGGGGTCGATGAGCAGGAGGCTTCCGAGGTGGCGTTCGCGGTGGCCAACGAGCTGCGGCGGCTGCTGGCGCTCCCCGGCCCAGATCCTGCCCTTGACATCGATGCCGACCTGCGGCCGGAGGGACGGCAGGGGCCGTTGGTCAGGACGCTCGCGTCGTACGGCGCCTACTACGCACGCTGGTCGAAGGTGTGGGAGGCGCAGGCGCTGTTGCGAGCCAGTCCGGTCGCCGGCGACCTGGAGCTGGGGGAGGCATTCACGGCTCTGGTCGACCCGCTTCGCTATCCCACCGCGGGGCTCGGCGCCGCCGATGTGGCCGAGGTGCGCCGGATCAAGGCCCGCGTCGACGCGGAACGATTGCCACGCGGTGCAGATCGGTCGACCCACCTCAAGCTCGGATCCGGCGGGCTCGGCGACATCGAGTGGACCGTGCAGCTCCTGCAGATGCGCCACGGCCACGACCACCCCCGACTGCGCACGACGCAGACTCTGCTCGCGCTGGAGGCGGCAGTAGAGGACGAGCTGGTCAGCCGGGCCGATGCGGCGGAGCTGGCGGCGGCGTGGCGTTCTGCCAGCAGGATCCGCAACGCGACGATGTTGGTGCGCGGTCGACCTTCCGACAGCCTCCCCACGCAGGCGGCGGACCGGCGCGGGGTGGCCTTCCTGTGTGGGTATGCCGTGGACGACGCCGGTCGACTCAGCGAGGACTACAGACGTGTCTCGAGACGCGCCAAGGGCGCGGTCGACCGCGTGTTCTGGGCCTAGGCTCCGGGCCTCCACCTGGCCGACCCGGCCGCTGCCCCGCTAGTTGTTGGTGACGTGCTTGATCACGCGCTGCCCGGGGGCAGGCGGCATGGGAGCGTGGATGAGCCGATCACGTTCGCGGGGTGTGAGTCCGCCCCACACGCCGTACGGCTCCTGGACCATCAAGGCATGCTCACGGCACCGAACCAGAACCGGGCAGTGTTCGCAGTACTGCTTGGCCTGGAGCTCGCGCCGCTGCCGTACCGGGCCCCGCTCTGAGTCCGGCGGAAAGAAAACCTCGGGGTCGATCTGACGACAGACCCCGTCGTACTGCCACTCCCAGTTGTCGATGACCGGGGTGGGGAGACGGCTGAGGTTCGCCATGTCACATCTCCCTTCGTACGAGCCGAGGCTCGGGAGGAAATGCCTTCATGTCGAGCGAGGTACCCATGCTCCGCCGGGCCAAACCCTGCCCAACCCGTTGCTGGATCTAGAGAAGTTCCGCGCGGGTGTCCGCCCTCGTCGGACGCCAGAAGGGCCCGAGACCGTAACCCCCCGCGGCCTCGGGCCCCACTCCCTCTGGGGGGTATGGCTGCAACCCGCCTACGGGGCTACAACGCCTCATGATGCCGCCGGTCCGCCACCACCGAGACGGTGGCGGTACGCGGGCCGCCGAAGCGGTCCAGCACCTCACGACCAAACCTAGGGGCGCGGCATCTCTGGCGGATCGGTCGAAAGCGTTGGGTCTCGGCCCGATCGGGGCAATCCGAATGGTCCGTTCACCCGATGGTGCGCGGGGTGGTGATCGCGCAGGCCCTCCCGGCAGCCGTCCGGGCGGTTGTGTGGCGGTGCCGAGGCGGTGCGGGTCAGGTGCCGGGTCAGGTGCCGGGCGAGTCCGTTCGGTTGATTTGGGGTCGTCGTTCGGCTCTAAGCAGAGGAAACAGGTTTCGCGCCGGATCGGTGGATGGAACCCTCGATGCATGAGAACGAACGGAGGAGCACGATGACGCTTCGCGACGTGGCGGGGGACGTGATCCGCCGGCAGGAGCCGGCCCGCGCACAGCAGCGAGTCTGGGCCGAACGCGCCAACCTTCTCCGCACCGACCGGCTCACCGGGCTCAGCAACCGGCTCGGTTGGGACGAGGCGCTCGATGAGGCCATGTTCTCTGCCTCGCGCTTCGGTGGTCCGCTCGTCGTTGCCCGCATCGACCTCGACCAGGGTGCGGCGGGGCAGCACCTTCCTCCGGCGTATCCGGTAGCCGCGTTCGCCAGCCGCGCCCGCCGCGTGGTCCGCAACGCCGACATCTTCGCCCGGCTCGACGGGCACACGCTTGTCGTGGCGCTGGCTCGATGCCCGCGCCCGGTCGCGGCGCAGATCCTGGAGCGCATCCGGACCTCGGTCGGAGACGGCCAGACCTGCTCGGTTGGGTGGGCGGTCTGGGACCGCCACGAGCCGGCTGAGTCGCTCATGGCGCGGGCAGAGACGGCGCTGACGCTGGCTCTCGACGCCGGTGGCGACCAGGTCGTCGCGGCCTGATCGGGCCGCCGCCCGGAGTACTTCGCACCTTCCTTGGGGCCAGCACAGCCCGCGCCCATGACCGATGCGCACCAGTCGCCATCAGCGCGCGCAAACGCCACGGAAACGGCACGGCGTCAGGGCGGTTTCAGCTCACGGTGGGGTCAGGATCGTCGTGGATCTGCAACGCGAAGCTCACCAGCGCAAGCAGCAGCGCCTGCGCATGGTGCAGCTCGGGGGTCAACGCATCGCCGAACACCTCGACCAGCCACGGTGTCCCCGTTCTGTCGAACCCACCGGCGGCGATCCCGACCCGGAAACCCGTCTCCACGAGGAAACGTCGCTCGGCGTCGTCGCCCCTGAGCGCGTCGGCGACATATGAACCGCCGTGCACCGCCTGCGCGCTCGCCGGAAAGTCGGCGAGGCGGTAGCCGCTGGAGACCAGTCTCGTCGGTTGCCACTGGCCGTCCCTCGTCTCCTCATCTCGCGGCGTGCCACAGAATCGGTCATGGATCAGCTCGCCGGTGACCTCGCTGACCCACCAGGCTGCGCCGTTCGACGTCTCGCAGACGGTTGCGGCCACCCGTGACAGCCGTTGACCGATGTGCCCTGGTTCGGCCAGGATGCCCTGCGTGAGCGCTGTGACAGCGTCGGCCAGCTCGCGGAAGTCGGTGGCGGTACGGCGTGATCCCGGTACGCGTGCGCGCGTGGGCAGCGTGGTGTCACGGCCGGCCAGCTTGTGTCGGTACTGCTCCGCGTCGGCGAGGCGCAGCAGCGCCCGGACCTGCTCAGCTGGATCGAGGTCGAGGCGGTTGAGCTCGGCTCGACTCGCGACACCGCACGAAAGGCCGTCGCCCTGACCGAGCATCGACGCCGCCTGGAGCAGGTTGCCCATCTGCTCCTCCACGTCATCAGGGGCCGCGTCGGGAATCGCCAGGACGAACTCGTCGCCGCCGATCCGACCGGCGAGAGCTCCCGGGAAGTGGCTCGCCGAGGTCGACACCAGAACGCCGATCTCGCGCAGGAGTCGGTCGCCCGCAGGGTGCCCCAGCTGGTCGTTGACCGCCTTCAGGTTGTTGACGTCGCACAGCACAACCGTCAGTCGTGGTGCCAACACCGGGTTGAGAGCCCAGGTCAGCAGCTGTTCGTCGACAGCTCGCCGGTTGGCCATCTCGGTGAGCGGATCGGTGTATGCCAGCGTGTGCAGCTGCCGGTGGTAGTCGACACGCGAGACGCCGGCCGCCAGGTACTCACCGACCAGCGCGCTCATCGTCAGTGCTCCGTCGTCGAAGCCGTCCTCGCTCTTGCGTGTCAGGTAGAGGACACCCCAGAGGCGGTCCGCCACGACGATGGGGAAACTGGCGGCAGACCCCTGCCCTGACGCGGTGAGCAGCCGGCGGTCGTAGTCCTGTAGGTCATCGCTGAGGCAGCCGGTCCACAACGGTGCGTCTTCTGAGACAGCCTGAGCCCGGCTCTGTTCGGCCACAGCGAAGGATTCGCGGCCGTCCCAGGGGTCCTGGGACGCCAACGCGCCCATCCGGGCGATCACATCGACGCGGCCGTGCCGGTGGTCGATCCGGCCGACGTAGGCACCGTCGGCAGGCAACTCGTTCTCGAGGTACTCCATGACCACGCCGAGGAGGGTTTCGAGATCGCCGGCAGCACGCGTGGCATGAGCCAAAGCGTGCAACTGGTCCGGGACGTCGCCCATAGCCCAATTCTGCCGTCTTCGACGGCCAAGCGGCGCCATGACCTCCGGATATGGGCCGTTGGGATGGCAGGGATGGGCCGTTCGGCGGCCCACGCATCGATTAGCCTCGGGAGCCACGCCAGGCCGGGGACGCCGGCAACAGACTCGAGAGGTTCCGCTGTGACCATCCTCTGCTATCACTCGGTCGACCCCGGCTGGGAGTCTCCACTGTCGATCCGGCCGGAGGAGCTCGAGGCGCACTGCCGGTGGATCTCGCGGCGGCGTACGGTGCTTCCGCTGGATGAGGCGGTCAGCAGGATGGACCGGCAGGGCCGGCTGCCGCGGCGTACCGCAGCGCTCACGTTCGACGACGGGTTCGCGGACAACCTGTCCCGCGGCTGGCCCATCCTGCGTCGCCACGGCCTGCCGATGACGGTGTTCCTCGTGGCGCAGAC
>JANLYC010000369.1:0-3722 GCA_031365435.1 Nocardioidaceae bacterium | reverse complement strand
GATCTCGATGCCGGCGGTCCGTGTCACGCCGCCGGTGGTCGAGCAGCTCAAGGACGTCCTGGTCACGCACCCCGGGGTTGCCGAGGTCCACCTCAAGTTGCAGTCGGCCGGCCGCACGATGGTGATGCGACTCGACGAACGGCTACGGGTCACGCCGTCGCCAGCTCTGATGGCCGACCTCAAGGCGTTGCTGGGGCCGGCCTGTCTCTCGGCCTAGCGGATGTCGGTCGTTGCGGGATCGGTACGCGCGCTGCGCCGACCCGGTACGGACCAGACATAGACTTCACAGGTGACGACATCCGGCGAGCGCGCGTCGGCGACGCTGCCGGAGCCCACCCCTGTCCCGCGGCCGCCCCGCGGCTCGCACAGTCTCGACGGCCCGCCGAGCACCGTGGGCGAGAGCCTGCAGTACGTGGCCATCTGCTTGGTGACGGGAGTCCTCTTCGCCATACCGGCGGCCTGGCTCTGGGTCAGGCTGGCCGACCCGCCGTCGGCGCGACTGACCACCCAGGGACTGGCGTTCGGCGAGCTCGCCTTCAGTCAGGTCAGCGCGATCACGTTCTGGTTCATCGCCATCGGCTTCGGCTTCGGCCTGGTCGTGGGCGTGGTGGCGGCACTGCTTGGCAAACGGCACGGCCTCGTGACGCCGCTGGGGATCCTGCTCATGTGCGTGGTCGGGACGTTCCTGACGCTCTGGGCCGGCATCCACTGGTTCGGTCCGAGCCACCCGGTCGACTTCGTGGGGCTGTACGTTGCGACGCCCAAGGAGCGCACCCAGCTGCTGTCCGACTTCACCGACGGCGACCTGCTCGTCAGCAGCCTCCGGCTCACGACGCCCGTGGCGTTGTTGGGGTGGCCTATCGGGGGGATGCTGGGTTCGCTGGGCGGCTCCTATGTCTGGTCAAAACCGCCAAAGACGCCCTGGATGCCGCCGCAGTAGCGTAGCCTTTTCCTTACTATGCGTGACCACGCCGCATGAGTTTGTCGATCGTACGAAGCCGTCAGAACGAAGAGGGGACCTCTGATGTCCAGCACCACACCGCCTCCCGACATGCCGGGGCCGTCCTGGGAGCAGCTCCCGCCGGGCCAGTCCTGGAACGGGCCTGTCGAGTCGCCGCCGTCGCGCGGTGGCAGCCGACTTGCCCGCGCGCTGGTCATCGCCGTCGCCCTTGCGGTCGTGGCGGGCGGCGGGGTGTTCGCCTTCGTGGCCGCTGACCCCTTCAACCTCTTCAAGTCCGGACCGCAGGCGGCTGAGGCGATTCCGTCCGACGCCCTGTTCTACGTCAGCGTCGACCTCGACCCGTCCGCCGAGCAGAAGATCTCGGCGCTGCGTTTCCTCAACCACTTTCCCGCCTTCAAAGGCGTCTCAGGAGTCACGGACGCCAAGGCCGACATCCGCAAGACGATCGTCGAGAAAGCCCTCGAGTCCACTCGTTGCGGCGATGTCTCCTACGAGAAGGACATCGCGCCCTGGCTCGGCAACAAGTTCGCGGTTGCGGGGATGCCGGCAACCGGCGGCAGCACAAGCCCCATTCCTCTCATCGCCCTGGAGGTGTCGGACGTCAAGGATGCCCGCGCTGGGCTGGACAAGCTGGCAGCCTGCGACGCATCGTCCAAGCCCTTCGGCGTGGCATCAAGCGGTGGCTACCTGCTCGTGACCGAGACACAGGCCGAAGCGGACCGGTATGCCGCTGCCGCATCCTCGGCGTCACTCGCTGACAACAAGGACTTCCAGGCCGACATGGACGCCCTCGGTGACCTCGGGGTCGCCACCGCCTGGGTCAACGTCAGCGACGCCATCAACCTGCTCTCTGCCGACCTGCCGTTGGCGGGTCGTGCGGCTCAGCTCGACACCCTTCGCTCGACGTACCAGCGCGCCGCCATGACGTTCCGGTTCGCGAGCAGCCATGCGGAGCTCGCGAGCGTGTTCTACGGCGACACTCCGTCGATCGAGCATGCCGACAACCAGATCGGGAGCCTGCCGAACACGACGGTGTTCGCGGTCTCGGAGGCTGGCGGCGCCAACCGGCTGGCAGCTTCCTGGGGGAACGTCAAGAAGGCGTTGCAGCAGTCCGGGGTCAGCCTCGACACCGAGCTGCAGAAGCTGGAGGACCAGACGGGGCTCTCTGTACCAGCCGATCTCGAGACCGTCCTGGGCGACAACCTGATGTTCGCCGTCGACGGCACCGGCCTGACCGCCGGCACGATCCAGGGAAGCGACCCCACCAAGCTCAATGCCGGGGTCAGGTTCACCGGCGACAAGGACGCACTCCTGGCCATCTACAACAAGATCGACACCCTGGTCCATGACCAGTTCGGCGTCGACAACCCGTTCGTCAAGCTGGAGACCTCAGACGGTCTGGTGATCGCCAGCAACGACACCTACGCTCGGACGCTCTCCGGCTCCGGAACGCTCGGCAACAGCGACGCGTTCACGTCCGTGGTCAGCAGTGCCGCCGACCAGGAGTTCGTGCTGTTCTTCAACTTCGACGGGGTCGAGAGCCAGCTCCTCGAGACAGCACAAAACGCAGGCGCTCCTTCCGAGGTGCTCGACAATCTCCGACCGCTCCAGGCACTGGCGTTGACGAGCAGCACTCAGGGTTCCTACACCCACAGCTCGTTCGTCGTCTCCGTCAACGACTGACCCCCCACCACCCGTCCCCGCGAATTGCGGGAAAGTGCACGCGCCGTACGGCATGTCGTCCTGCACTTTCCCGCAATTGCCGGGGGGGGCAGCAACGTGTCAGTTGGGGGACCACTGGGTGCGCGCCATCATGGTGGCGGGCAACGAGGGGATGGCCGTCATCGCCTGCAGCTCCGAGCGGATCAGCGAGGTGCCGAGCTGGAGCCGGCTGACCACATCGGGCGCCTCCAGCAGCGCCTGGCGCTCGGCGAGGTTGAGCACGAGCGCGGCAGCCAAGGTGTATGACAGGTCGACGGGGTTGGTCGGCGTGTCGCCGTCCAGGATGTCGTCACCGCGCAGCTCCGACACGGTGTCGCGGTAGATCTCGAACAGCTGTCGAGCCGTCTCGGCGGCGTGCTCGGCGTCCGCTGGCCGCTCCCCGCCGTCGGCATCCGCGAGCCACTCGACGTCGGCACGCCAGTAGTCCTGCGAGGGATCGAGGCTCTGGACCTGGAACCGCCGCCGGCCGATCACCATGATCTCGAACGAACCATCGGGATTCGCCGTGACCTCGGTGACGAGCGCGGCGCAGCCGGTTCGCTGGATCGTGTGGACGCCGCGCTCTCCCACCTCGTAGCCCACTTTGATGGCGACCACGCCGAACTCCCGGGGGGCGTCCGGCGGCAGCGCGATCAGGTCACGCACCAGCATCCGGTAGCGGTCCTCGAAGATGTAGAGCGGCATCACGACTCCCGGAAAAAGCACGGTGCTCAGGGGGAAGAGAGGCAGCGGCTCACTCACGTGTCGAACCTAACACCCGGTGCCTGGGCCAACGACCCTCTGAGACGTCGGGAAGGCCGGCGAGTCAGGGCTTCTAGACTGGCGGCATGATCCGTCACATCGACCTGCGTGGGAAGGCGGCCGCCGGCGAGCCGCTGGACCTGCGCGCCCTCGTGCCGCGAGCCGAGTTCGACGTGGACGCGGCGGTGGCTGCGGTCCGCCCACTCGTCGAGGCGGTTCGGGCCGAGGTGCACGCCGAGCTGGTCCGGCAGGCTGCTGCCTTCGACGGGGTCGAGATCGCGACCGTGCGTGTCCCGGC
>JANLYC010000292.1:0-5477 GCA_031365435.1 Nocardioidaceae bacterium | reverse complement strand
CACCCTGGACCGGGTCCACAGCTGGCTCGGCCACGCGCATGTCACCGTCAGACCCGTCATCGACCTGAACCAGCAGATCCCGGTCGACGCGTATGAGATCCCGGACCGGATCCGTGAAGCCGTGCACCTCCGCACTCCGGTCGACTGCTTCCCCTACGCCGGGTCCACCGCCCGGACCGGAGACCTCGACCACACGATTCCGTTCCGGAAACCTGATGATGGTGGGCCACCGGGTCAGACTGGCGTCGACAAGCTCGCCCCGACCACCCGGTTCCACCACCGAGTCAAGACCCACAGCCGATGGCAAGTCAGCCAACCGTTCAACGGGGTCTTCGTGTGGCGCACCCCGCACGGCCGCTACTACCTCGTCGACCACACCGGCACCCAGCGCGCCATACCCGGCGGGCCGGCACTCCCGGCGTTGGCGCTCGCGGCCGCTCCGACCGCCTGAACCTGCGGGCGGTCGAGCCTGTCCGGACCCGCTCGTCCCCCGTCAGAGCGAGCGGTTGTGCAGGTCCGGCCGGCTCTCGACCCCACAGGACCTCTCCGGTCGGCGGTCCGAGCCGGCGACACCGTGCGGACAGATCCGGCATACAGTCGGCGCGTGCACGCACTCGGCATCGACATCCCTGACGACCTGGCCACCCAGTGGCGCGACTGGTTCGCCCCCGACCCGCAGCCGTTCCTGATCGACGCAGAGCTGGCTCAGCGGCTCGGCATCGAGCGCAGCGTGGCGCCTCTCCCGGACGAGCTGCGCGATACCTTCGAGGTCTATGCCTTCGACAGGGGAATCGGTGTGGGCTGGCTCGGGGAGGACGCCTTCAGCAGGCTTCCGGGGAGCGATCGCACCGCCTTGGTGCGCGCACAGCTGACCTTCGAACGCGGGCTGGTTCCGAGCGTGCGGTCGTACGAGAACGTCGTCGGAGCAGACGCTCATGGACAGGCGGACGGTCACCGTTTCGTCTGGTGGCCGAGTCTGCTCGACGGCCATGACGAGGACGTGCTCCGGGCGTATGTCGAGGAGGGACGTCGCCCGAGTCGCCACGACGACCTGACCAACGCCGGCTGGGACCGAATCGCGGACGACCTGCCAGGGGCGCGCGCGTTGGCCGGCACCTTCGCCATGAACAGCGGGCCCAACTGCTTCGGGACCGTGATGGCGGCCGCGGGAATGGACGGTGCCGCAGACGTGTGGATGCTGCGCGAACCGTTCGAGGAGTGGCTGGCCGAGGAGACCCGCCCAGGGGGCCGCGACGCCGATCCGGGCACGGTCCTGGTCTGGCGCTCACCCGATGGTCTCGCACAGCATGCAGCCGTCACCCTCGGCGACGGGTGGGCCCTGCACAAGCCGTCCCAAGGGTGGATGAGCCCGCGCAAGGTCCTGACGGTCGATGAGGTGAAGGCGAGCGCGCGAGCCCGGGGGCGACGGCTTCGGCGCTACCGGATGGAGGGCTGAGCGCCGCTCACAGCAGACCATGCTCGGAGCAGCGCGCCGTCCAGCCGCGCGGGACGACCTTCACGACCATACGGCGACGACAGAACGGGCAGTACCGCGGCGGCTCCAGCTTACGCAGCTCCCGACAGCGGGTGTGGTCCTGACCCGACAGCGCTTCGCCGCAGTGATCGCAGTACGACGGGCCGGTGGCTGCCCGGCCCGGGTCCAACGGGTCCAACGGGTCCAACGGGTCTGTCATAGCGTCTTGGAGAGCTCCTTGATCGGCATCTGCAGCTCACCGAGGAGGGCCAGGTCCTCAGCGGGGTCACGACCGAGGGTGGTCAGGTAGTTCCCGACGATCACGGCGTTGATGCCGCCGAGCAAACCGTCCCGCGTGCCGAGCTCGCCGAGCGTGATCTCGCGGCCGCCTGCATAGCGCAGGATCGTCCGCGGCATCGCCAGCCGGAAGGCCGCGACCGTGCGCAGCGCATCGCCGGACTCCATGACCGGTAGGTCGCCGAAGGGCGTACCGGGCCGGGGGTTGAGAAAGTTCAACGGCACCTCGTGCGGGTCGAGCTCGGCCAGCTGGGCTGCCAGCTCGGCGCGCTGCTCCAGCGTCTCGCCCATCCCGACGAGCCCACCACAGCACAGCTCCATCCCGGCCGCGCGCACCATCTCGCAGGTTTCCCAACGTTCCTCATAGCTGTGGGTGGTGACCACCTGCGGGAAGTAGCTTCGCGCGGCCTCGAGGTTGTGGTTGTAGCGGTGCACGCCCATCGCCGCGAGCCGGTCCACCTGCTCCTGGGTGAGCATGCCGAGCGAACACGCGATGTTGATGTCCACCTCGGCCTGGATCGCCTTGATGCCGTCCTCCACCTGACCGAGCAGCCGCTCGTCCGGCCCGCGCACCGCCGCCACGATGCAGAACTCCGACGCACCGGTAGCCGCGGTCTGCTTCGCCGCCTCGACGAGTTCAGGGATGTTGAGCCACACGGCACGCACCGGCGAGGTGAACTGGCCCGACTGCGAGCAGAAGTGACAGTCCTCGGGGCAGCCGCCGGTCTTGAGCGACACGATCCCCTCGACCTCGACCTCTGGACCGCACCAGCGCATCCGCACCTCGTGGGCGAGGTCGAGCAGAGCCGGCAACGCCTCGTCCGGCAGCCGCATCACGTCCACGAGCTGTTGCTCGGTCAGTCCGCGTCCTTCGTCGAGGACGAGCTGGCGGGCCAGGCGGAGGATCTCGGGTTGATCGGTCACGCTGGCAATCTACCGACCCCGCACCTGGTCCGGACGATCGCGGTCCAGCAGACAGGCACCGGAGCTGTCGCGGCTGACCGATAGCCTGCTCACGATGCTGCAGCATGCCTTGACCGAACGGCTCACGTTCGACCGTGAGCACCTGTGGCATCCCTACACGTCGATGACCGACCCGCTTCCGACGCAGTACGTCGTGAGCGCCGACGGCGTACGCATCCGGCTCGCCGACGGCACCGAGCTCGTCGACGCGATGTCGTCGTGGTGGTGCGCCATTCACGGCTACCGGCACCCCCGCCTGGACGAGGCCGTACGCCGACAGCTGGACGCGATGAGCCACGTGATGTTCGGCGGCCTCACCCACGAGCCGGCGATCGAGCTGGGCCGCAAGCTCGTGGATCTCACGCCGGACCACCTCGAGCACGTGTTCTTCGCCGACTCCGGCTCGGTCTCCGTCGAAGTGGCGCTCAAGATGGCGGTGCAGTTCCAGCGCGGTTCCGGTCGTCCGGGGCGTACCCGGATGCTCGCCCTGCGCGGTGGATATCACGGAGACACGGCAGGTGCGATGAGCGTGACCGACCCCGAGGGCGGTATGCACAGCATGTTCACCGACATCAACCATCGGCATCTCTTCGCCGACCGGCCCCCTGCCCCAGGTGGCGACGTCTCCGCCTGGTCGGCGGACGTCCACCAGCTCGCCGACCGCCATGCGCACGAGCTCGCCGCCGTCATCGCCGAACCCGTCCTCCAAGGTGCCGGGGGCATGCACGTCTACGACCCGGGCTGCCTGACGGTGCTGCGCGAGGTGTGTGACCAGCGCGGGTTGCTGCTGATCCTCGACGAGATCGCCACCGGCTTCGGCCGCACCGGTGCCCTGTTCGGCGCCGATCATGCGGGGATCGCCCCCGACATCATGTGTGTCGGCAAGGCCCTCACCGGTGGCTATCTCACGTTGGCTGCCACCCTGTGCACCCCCGCTGTGGCAGCAGGGATCGGCCGCAGCGAGTCAGCCGCACTCATGCACGGCCCTACGTTCATGGCCAACCCGCTCGCGTGCGCCGTGGCGTTGGCCAACCTCGAGCTCCTGGACGAACGGGGCTGGTACGACGACGTACGTCGGCTCGAGAGCGGTCTCACCACGGGTCTGCATCCGGCGAGGGATCTCGACCGGGTCGTAGACGTCCGGGTGCTCGGTGCGGTCGGCGTCCTCCAGCTCGATCACCCCGTCGACGTGGTCGCCGCAGCAGCAGCTGCTGCGGAGCACGGCGTGTGGATCCGGCCGTTCCGTGACCTCGTCTACACGATGCCGCCATACCTCACCGACGACGACGAGCTCCGACAGATCTGTGCGGCCCTGATCGCGGCGGCCGGCGTATGACGTTCGACGACTGGCTGCAGCAGCACCACGAGGAACGCCGACGGGCCGGGCTGGTCCGGCGGCTCGAGCCCAGGCCGGCGACGGCGGCCGGCACCATCGATCTTGCGGGCAACGACTACCTCGGACTCGCCCGTCATCCGCAGGTCACGGCTGCGGCCGCGGCGGCGACCCTCACCTGGGGGGCAGGTGCCGGCGCATCCCGGCTCGTCACCGGAAGCCTCGAGGTGCATGCCGAGCTCGAAGCAGCGGTGGCCGCCTTCACGGGGCAGGACGCCGCCCTGGCGTTCTCGACCGGCTACCACGCCAACCTCGGCGCGGTGGCCGCGCTCGCCGACGCCGACACCCTCCTCGTCAGCGACGCCCACGTGCACGCTTCCCTCGTCGACGCCTGCCGGCTGTCGCGACCCGGCGCGCTGACCATCACCGCCCACAACGACCTCGACGCGGTGGAGTCCGCACTGCGCGGGCGGCGACTTCCTCGCGCCCTCGTGCTGGTCGAGTCCGTGTACTCCGTGCTGGGCGACGCTGCCCCGCTGGTCGAGCTGATGGGCCTCATCGAGACCTACGACGCCATCCTGCTCGTCGACGAGGCGCACGGCATCGGCGTGGCGGGCAAGGACGGACACGGCCTGGTCGCCACGCACGGTCTTGCCGGACGCACCGACGTCGTCACGACGATGACGTTGTCCAAGGCATTGGGCAGCCAGGGTGGCGTCGTGCTGGGCTCGGCCCGGGTCGTCGACCATCTGATCAACACGGCAAGACCGTTCATCTACGACACGGGCCTGGCGCCTGCGGCCGCCGCGGCCGCGCTGGCCGCGCTCGGCGTACTCCGTTCCGACCCGTCCCTGTCACACCGGGTCCTCGCGAACGCGGCACGTCTGGCCGCTGCTGCCGGCGTCGACGCACCGGCCGGTGCGGTGCTGTCGCTGCCGATGCCCAGCGCAGAGGCGGCCCTCCGGGCGCAGGCAGATCTGCTTGCCGGCAGCGTCCGGGTCGGCTGTTTCCGGCCGCCTTCGGTGCCTGGCCCCGTCAGCCGGCTGCGGGTGACCGCGCGCGCCGACCTGACCGAGCCCGAGCTCGAGCTGGCATGCCGGTTGCTCGCATGCGTCGGCGACGGCACGTGAGGCTGCTCATCGTCACCGGGACCGGGACCGGTGTCGGCAAGACCATCGCGACCGCCGCGTTGGCGGCCACGCTGATGGCCGAGGGTCGCCGGGTGGCGGTCGTCAAGCCGTGCCAGACGGGTGTGAACAGTGACGAGCCCAGCGACATACGCACCGTGACCGCCTTGTCCGGGTGCAAAGCCGTTCACGAGCTCGTCCGGCTCGACGAACCGCTGGCCCCCGACTCAGCCGCCCGACTGGGCGGCCTCACGATCCCCACTGTCGACCGGCTGGTGGAGCA
>JANLYC010000614.1:0-5637 GCA_031365435.1 Nocardioidaceae bacterium | reverse complement strand
GCCGCGCGCGGGTCGCGATGCCGCCTCGTGACCGGCTGGGTAGCATTCCCGGCATGTCCACCAGTCCCGAGGTCGACGCCGAGTTCCTGGCCCTTCCCTTGTCCAAGCTCGCTTCCGTCGCCCTGCAGCGTGCGCAGGACTTCAACGCGGAGCATGCAGACTTCCGCCTCGAGCGGATCGCCCACCAGCGGCTGGTCCTGCGCGACGGCAGGCTCGTCGACTCATCCGTCGGCGACGACCTCGGCTTCGCCGTCCGCGTCATCATCGACGGCTGCTGGGGCTTCGCGTCCGGTGTCGCGCTGACCACGGACGAGGTCGTCCGGGTCACCGAGCAGGCGGTCCGGGTCGCCCTGGTCGCCAAACCCATCACGACGGAGCGCATCGAGCTGGCCGCCGAGCCGGCATACAAGGACACGACCTGGATCTCGGCGTACGACGTCGACCCGTTGCAGATGAGCACCAGTGACAAGGCCGACCTGCTGGCCGAGTGGAGCCGGGGTCTGCTCGTCGCATCCGTCGTCGATCACGTCAGCGCGGTGGTCGACCAGGTCCGCGAGAACAAGTTCTACGCCGATTCGCAGGGCACGACGACGACCCAGCAGCGGGTGCGGATCAACCCGCAGCTCGAGGTCTACGGCGCCGACCATGAGCGCGGTCTCCTCGACGGCATGCGGACGATCGCCCCCCCTGTCGGCCGGGGCTGGGAGTACCTGACCGACGGTCGGTATGACTGGGCCGGTGAGCTCGCGCAGCTGCCCGAACAGCTTGCCGAGAAGCTCGGCGCCCCGTCCGTCGAGGCCGGTCGCTACGACCTCGTCATCGACCCCAGCAACCTGTGGCTCACGATCCACGAGAGCATCGGTCACGCCACAGAGCTCGACCGCGCTCTCGGCTACGAGGCCAACTACGCCGGCACGTCGTTCGCCACCCTCGACAAGCTCGGGACTCTCGAGTACGGCTCCCGCCACCTCAACATCACCGGCGACCGCACCATCGAGCACGGCCTCTCGACGATCGGGTACGACGACGACGGGGTCGCCACCCAGCAGTGGGACATCGTGAAGGACGGCGTCCTCGTCGGCTACCAGACCGACCGCCGGATGGCCGCCATGATGGGCTGGGACCGCTCGATGGGCTGTGCCTTCGCAGACTCCCCCGGTCATGTCCCGATTCAACGGATGGCCAACGTGTCGCTGGCGCCGTCCCCCGACGACGTGTCGACCGACGACCTGATCCGCCAGGTCGACCGCGGCATTCTCATCGTCGGCGACAAGTCCTGGTCGATCGACATGCAGCGCTTCAACTTCCAGTTCACCGGCCAGCGGTTCTACGCGATCGAGAACGGCGTAGTGACGCACCCGCTGCGCGACGTGGCCTACCAGGCGACCACGACCGACTTCTGGGGGGCGATGGATGCCGTGGGCGGTCCCGGCACCTGGGTTCTCGGCGGAGCGTTCAACTGCGGCAAGGCTCAACCCGGTCAGGTCGCCCCGGTGAGTCACGGTTGCCCCTCCGCCCTGTTCCGCGACATCAACGTCTTGAACACCACGCACGAGGCAGGCAAGTCGTGATGGCCATCCCGCAGACTCTCGTCGAGCATGCGCTCGAGGAGACCACAGCCGACCACTGCATCGTGATCCTGACGGTCTCGTCGACGGCCAACCTGCGGTGGGCCAACAACACGCTGACCACCAACGGCATCGCCACCCGGGAGAAGCTGACCGTGGTCTCCGTGGTCGACGGCAGTGAGGGCGTCAGTGCAGGGGTGCTCACCCGCACTGCCACGACGAACGCCCAGGTGAAGGCGCTCGTGGCGGCAGCCGACGAGGCCGCGCGTCAGGCCGGGCCTGCCGCCGACGCTCATCCGCTGGTCGAGGGCTCCGCGAGTGAGACCTGGGCCGACGCCGCCGGACAGACCAGCATCGACGTCTTCACCGATTTCGCACCGGCGTTGGGGGAAGCGCTCGGCCGCGCGGGTCGTGAGGACCGCTTGCTCTACGGCTATGTCGAGCACGATGTCACCACCACGTATGTCGCCACCTCCACCGGCGTACGCCTCCGACACGAACAGCCGACCGGACACATCGGGATCACGGGCAAGCCGAGCGATCTGTCCACGTCCGCGTGGGTCGGCCAGGCAGTCGAGCAGATCGACGAGCTCGACGTTGCAGCGCTCGACGCAGAGCTGATCCGGCGCATCGGCTGGGCCGACCGGTCGGTGGACCTCCCGGCGGGCCGCTACGACACCCTGCTGTCCCCGACTGCCGTCGCCGACCTGATGCTGTACGCCTACTTCGTCTCCAGCGGGCAGGACGCCCACGACGGGCGCACGGTCTACAGCGACCCAGGGGGCGGTACCCGCGTCGGCCAGCAGATCGCGAAGGCGGGGGTCCGGCTTCGGTCCGACCCGGCAGCCCGGGGCCTTGCCACGGCGCCGTTCGTCGTCGCGACCACGAGCTCGTCGGCGCAGAGCGTGTTCGACAACGGGCTACCGGTGGGCTCGATCGACTGGATCCTCGACGGCAAGCTACGCAGTCTCGCCACGTCGCGATACACAGCCGAGCAGACCGGCCTGCAGGTCGCCCCGCCGGTCGACAACCTCAGCCTCGAGGTGGCGTCCGGCACCGGATCGATCGACGACCTCGTCGCCCAGACCGAGCGCGGACTCCTCGTGACCTGCATGTGGTACATCCGTGCTGTCGATCCGCAGAGCCTGCTCCTGACCGGGTTGACCCGCGACGGCGTCTACCTCGTCGAGAACGGCGAGGTGGTCGGGGCGGTCAACAACTTCCGCTTCAACGAGAGCCCGATCGACCTGCTCAACCGCTTCACCGAAGCCGGCGAGACGGTGCGGAGCTTCTCGCGGGAATGGGGAGACATGTTCCCGCGAACGGCCACGCCTCCGTTGCGCATCCCGGACTTCAACATGTCGAGTGTGAGCCAGGCGAGCTGATGGACGGCCCCGGCGACGGAGTCGCCGGATCCGGCTCGACGAGCCACCTTCGCACGTGAGGGGCAAGCAACTCCACCGGAGCAGAGAACCAGCGGAGGTCTAGTCAGCGGCAGCGGCTCGGGCGCCGTGCCGCTACTACGGCAGCAGTCGAACTGCTATGACACGTGGCTCACAACTACTAGGTGTCCACCGCAGCGCGCGGAGTCCGGTCGGGACGCGTTCCACTGCCAGGCCCATGTCCGAAGCAGGGAGTCGCAGCGAGCGAGATCAGTGGGCTATCCGGGTCGGGGTTTGAAGCGTTGGTGGCGGATAGGTCTTCGTTGCGGGTCGATCCGGGCTGGTTGGATGACGTCGGTGATCCCGTCGGCGGCGAGGACCAGGTCCCAATCGCCCTGGTGGATGAGGTGGTGGTGGAAGGAGCAGAGCAGGCAGCCGTTGTCGATGTCGGTCGCCCCGCCGCGGCTCCACGGGATCCGATGATGCGCCTCGGTCCAGGCCGGTGGGCGTTCACAGCCGGGAAACACACAGCCTTGGTCGCGGGTGGCCAACGCGAGCCGCTGATGGCGGTCGAACAGGCGGCGGCTGGTGCCGAGGTCCAGGATTCTCGACCCACCCGACAGCACGATGGGCAGAAGGCCGGCGTTGCAGGCCAGCCGTCGGGTCTCCCCGACCGAGAGGCTGCCACCGGTGTCCAAGAGAGCCTCCCCGGTCCCGTTATGGAGCTTGGTCTCGTCGACGGCGACCACGATCGTGGCGTTGGGCAGGTCTCCCACCGTCGCCTCGACCGGGGTGTCGGGTGCTGGTTGGTTGGTGTCGGTGGCGAGCCGTCGGGGGGCGGACAGGGCCTCGAGGTGTTTGGTGAGCATCCCGAACGTTAAGTTCGGCAGCGCGAACCTTCCGCGGGCGATCCCGTCGGACCCGAACTGGCCGGTGAACCAGGCCGACGCCAACGCCTTTCGCTCCTGCGCGGCCAACTGCTGCTCCAGGGTCTGGTCAACGACCTCGGGGTCGATGACCTCGACCAGGTGGTTCGCCGCCACCTGCAGCTGCGTGTACGACAACGTCTTGGCGTGGGTCAACAGATCGGTCTGGGCTGCCTCGACCTGGTCCGGTTCGACGGTGGGTGAGAGCCGGTTGATCGCGGCCGCTACCACCACCCCTTGTTCGGCCGACACCTGACCGGCGGCGACCGCACGACGGGTCGGTTCGGTCAGCCCGGTGGTGCCGTGCAGCTGTTTCGCGGTCCGCACGGTGCGGGACGCTTCCCCGGCTGACATCCGGTGCGCCGCCATGAGATGCGTACGGATGGAGGAGGCGCCGTAGCGGTGGGGCAGGTTGCGGTCATCGGCCTCGGCGACCAGCCGAGCCACCAGCTCATCAGCCGCAGCCCGGACCGCAAGTGCTTCGCTGATCCGGCGGTCCAGCCGGGCGTCGTCCAACGACCACGTCGAGGTGTCCACCAGCTCGGCCAGCTCACGACGCACACCCGCGAAACCACGGCCGAAAGCATCGTCGATGCCCACGGTCGGTGGCGGTTCCTGCGTCGTACTCATAGGACAAACCTAGAACCCGCCGCCGACACTTTCCGATCAGCACCTGACACCAGAACCCTTTATCCACAAGGGGATCCGAAGACTTCCTCGGGTCGCCACGAGCTCTGGCACGCACAGTTCCGCAGGTGTATTGCCGGGGGCGCGCGTCCGCTGAGCTCTTCGACGCAACGTGGGCCAAGGCCGGACGAGGCAGCGTGGCCACACCCGCTTACTGGGTGTGTCCCATTCGTCGGAATGACGCCGGACTCGCGCATACACACTCTCATGCCATTGAGCGGGTGACTGGGAGGATGTGGCCCATGGGATGGGAAGCACTCGAGCAGTGGGGTGATGACGTTGCGCGGGTTGAACCGCTCGGTGGCGGAGTTGTCAACGAGGTGTGGAGCGTGCGTGTCAACGGGCAGCTCGCGGTCGGTCGTCTCGGCGCGCGCAGTGACGCTGATCTCGCATGGGAGACCGACCTGCTGCAGCATCTCGACCGTGAAGGGTTGAGCGTGCCGGTGCCGATCGCCACGAGGTCTGGTCGGCTGTTCGCTGGTGGTCTGGTGGTGATGTCCTATGTGGAGGGCGAACCGCCCGAGACGGAGGCCGACTGGCGTCGTGTAGCGGATTCGCTGCGCCGGCTCCATCAGTTGACGCAGGGCTGGCCGCAGCGCCCTGGCTGGCGATCGTCGATCGATCTGCTTCACGCAGAGGCCGGGACGAAGATCGACCTCGGTGCGATGCCGCCTGACGGCGTGGCCCGATGCCGAACAGCGTGGGCGCGGCTTGCCGGACATCAGATCTGCGTGATCCACAGTGACCCGACACCGGGCAACATTCGCATCACTGCCGATCGGGTCGGGATCATTGACTGGGACGAGTCTCACGTGGACGTGGCGGACCTCGACCTGTGGCTACCGCACAACGCCGCTGATCTCAGCGACGCCGCATTCGACATGGCCGAGCAAGCGTTCGTTGCGTGGGACGCCGCCCGTTGCTGGGGCCACGAGTTTGCAGTCGAGCAACTCGCCAAGGTTCGAACGGTCTGAACGCGGCAGCCCGCCCGCTCATCCGCCTGGACAATAGGGCAACACACTCTTAGAACGGCTCCGGCGGTTTCCCGGGGATCGGCGCCAGCGGGTCGTAGGG
>JANLYC010000245.1:0-1728 GCA_031365435.1 Nocardioidaceae bacterium | reverse complement strand
GTACTGACCGGCCGTGTTCGAAGGCTCGTCGGGCGCCTTGCCACGTCTCGATGCCGGGAACATCGTCGGACTGTTGGCCGATGCCGACCGACGCCGCTGCTTCGCGGCGTTGGAGCTCGGCGCCTCTACCGCCGAGCAGGTGGCCGCCGCCACCGGGCTCGACCGTGTCCGGGTCACCAAGGCACTGGGTCGGCTGGTTGCCGCCGGGCTCGTGGTGAGCGGCTCCGCGGGCACGCTGCACGTGTTGGCGTTGGCTTTCCAACAGGCGGCGCGGACAGCACTTGCCCGGTCTGCGTCCTCCGAACACGACGACCAACCGGACGACGTCCGCAAGGTCCTCCGCAACTTCGTCGTCGATGGTCGCATCACCCAGATCCCAACGGCTGCCGGTAAGCGACGCGTCCTGCTCGACTGGCTTGCCCAGGAGTTCGAACCGGGCCGGCGCTACAGCGAGCAGATGGTCAACCTGATCCTCGGTCGCCGGCACGAGGACACGGCGGCGCTGCGCCGTTACCTCGTGGACGAGGGGCTGCTGGACCGTGAAAGCGGCCAGTACTGGCGTGCAGGTGGCTCAGTCGGCTCGTGACCTCCGTGGGTAACGTGGGCGCATCGCCGATCATTACGCACGTTTGGGAGTGTCGACCTCCGCGACCCGCGACGAGATCCGCGTGGCCTATCGGCGTCTTGCGCGCCAACATCATCCGGACGCAAAGGGCGATGCCTCAGTCGAGCGGATGTCGCAGATCAACGAGGCCTGGCGAGTGCTGTCCGACCCGGGCCGCCGAGCGGTCTACGACGCGCAGTCGCGAGGTTCGGTAGCACCCGGCGGCTCGGACGGCGCCAGCTCCGCAGGCAGCTGGAGCGCTGGTGTGCGCACGGAGTCCCGACCCTCCGTCGTGGCCCAGGCGGTGGCCACCCCGGCCAGGTTCCCGTGGCGGTTCATGCTCGTGGTGGCCTCGCTCGGTGTGGCCTTCATCCTGCTCAATGCAGCGCTGACGAAGCCCGACACGGGCGACGTTCCGGACAACCTCATCAACGCCGGCTCATGCGTCAACGTGATCGAGAACGGGGATGCCGTGGAGGTGTCGTGCGGCGGCACGCACGACGGCGTGGTCGACTCCCTCATCACCATCGGTGGCGTCTGCCCGTCGGACACCGAGGGCCATCGGGACAAGCAGGGGATGGGCCAGGCCTGCATCCGCCGGGTGACCGGCAGCGTCGGCGGCTGACCCGATCCGCTGTGGCATCCGCACGAAGCGCTGTTAGATTGCTGACGCCCTGAGGGCGATTAGCTCAGTTGGTAGAGCGCTACGTTCACACCGTAGAGGTCATCGGTTCGAGACCGGTATCGCCCACCGCGAAAGTCCTGCTCAGAGACAATCTGACCAGGGCTTCATCATTTCCGGACTGCGCCAGGTGCACACCAGGTGCACAGGAGTTTTCTCGGATCGGCCGTCGCCTGGCGACACCGGAACCCACACAGCGGCACGATCGAGCATTCCCCGGACGGACCAGTCCTTGATCCAGCGGGTTGGGTTTACGACCGAGGGTCCGGACTGTCTGGAAGTCGAACGCCGACGCGCTGGGCGGCGCCTGGATGCGGCCGCAGGGTACCGCCGGCCGCTGTGGGACGTTTGGGAGCGTTGGCTGTCAGGTGATGCGCATGGAGACCGATCCGTGCGCCTCGACCACCCCGGTGCGGGGCAGACCTCTGCACTGTTGTCAATA
>JANLYC010000238.1:0-6374 GCA_031365435.1 Nocardioidaceae bacterium | reverse complement strand
CCGCGCCCACCGGGTACGCCGCAAAGGTCGAACGGGCGTCCACGCCATCAGCCCAGGTCCGGCTGGACCAGCTCGGCTACTTGCCGCAGGAGGTTAAGCAGGCCCGGCTGATGGCCGCTCGCCGGATCCCGCCGACCACGTTCCGGATCATCGACCGCCAGGGCAACGTCGTGCTGCGCGGCCGGGTGCCCCGGCACCCCCGTGGATCCTGGAGCACGCGCTATCGCGCGGTGTACACGCTGACCTTCTCGAGGCTGACCGGGCCGGGTCGCTACCGCCTCGTCACGACCGGCGGTGTCAGCACCACGTCTGCGCCGTTCCGGGTCGGTGGGGCCTCCCTGATCTACGGCACGCTCGTGCGCGACGGACTGCGGTTCGACCAGAGCCAGCGAGACGGGCTCGACGTCATACCTGGTCCGCTGCAGCGCCGTCCTGCGCACCGGCATGATCGCCGAGCAGCGGTCTACGCATGGCCGTCGTTCGTGCCCGGGACCGACACCGTCACCGACCATGACCTCACCCGCATCGGGCGTCCCGTCAACGTGGCGGGCGGTTGGTTCGACGCCGGCGACTACCTGAAGTTCACGCACAGCACGGCCTACAACGACGTGCTCCTCTTCCGCAGTGCGTCGTTGGTCCATGGTCGGACCCGGGTCGCGCTTCGCGCCGAGGCTCGACACGGTCTGCGCTGGCTGACCAGGATGTGGCGGCCCCGTGCCGGAGTGCTCTACCTGCAGGTCGGTATCGGCTCCGGCAACCGGGCAGGCAGCTTCCACGGCGACCACGACGGCTGGCGGCTCCCGCAGGCCGACGACCACGACACGGCCCGGGTCGACCGGTACATCTCGCACCGGCCGGTGTTCGCAGCCAACCGCCCGCACCAGCTGATCAGCCCGAACCTCGCTGGACGGGTGTCGGCTGCCTTTGCCCTGGGCGCGCTGGCAGACGCCCGCTCCCACCAGGCTCGAGCCCGGCACGAGCTTCGGCTGGCGAGGTCGCTGTACGCACAGGCCCGGACCGTCCACCCGCCGAAGACGCTCGTCACCGCACTGCCGCACAGCTTTTACCCCGAGGGCAGCTGGCGAGACGACATGGAGCTCGGCGCGGCGGAGATCGCGCTCGCGTCCCACCGGCTCGGCTACTCCGCCCGCCCGTACGTCGTCCGGAGTGCCCGTTGGGCGCGTGGCTACCTGCACAGCAGCGACCGCGACTCGCTCAACCTCTACGACACGAGTGCACTGGCCCATGTCGCCCTGGCCGAGGCGATGCGACGTACGGGGCAGCCGGCCGGACTGGCGATCAGCCGGACCAGCCTCGTGCATGACCTGCGCCGTCAGCTCGAGGCCGGCGAGCGACGGGCAGACCGGGACCCGTTCGCAGCCGGGGGCGCCTACGACGAGTTCGACGTCAACGCGCACACCTTCGGACTGGTGGCGACGGCCGGGCTCTACCACCGGCTCACGGGGCGACGGGGTTTTGACGCCTTCGCCACAGCCCAACGCAACTGGCTGCTGGGCGAGAACCCGTGGGGCGTCACGTCCATGGTGGGCGTGGGCTCGACGTTCCCACACTGCATGCAGCACCAGATCGCCAACCTCGCCGGCAGCGCGGACGGGTCGCCTCCGATCGACGTGGGCGCTGTCGTCAACGGCCCCAACGATGCACACATCTTCGCCGGTGGCCTCGGCGGTTACCAGGACGGCATGGTGCGCTGTCCCGGGCACGGCGCAGATCCCTTCCGATCATTCAACGGCCGGGGGAGCCGGTATGTCGACGACGTCCGCTCGTGGCAGACCGACGAGCCGGCGCTCGACATGACGGGTGCTGCCATCATCGCCGGGGCAGCCCAGCTGGCGCTCCGCCGCCACAGAAGCGGTGGTTCGTCGCGATGACAGGCATCCCCGGCACCCCCCGGCTGCTGCGTGGCATCAACGACCGCGCTGCCCTGGATCTGTTGCTGACGCACGGGCCGTTGTCGCGCAGCAGGCTGGGGGAGCTCACCGGCCTCTCCAAGCCGACGGCGTCGCAGCTGCTGGCGCGGCTCGAGCGGGCCGGCCTGGTGATCGCGAGCGGCAGCAGTGAGGGTCGGCCTGGCCCCAGGGCGCAGCTCTACGAGATCAACCCGTCGGCCGCCTTCGTAGCCGCGCTCGACGTCACGCCCGCGCGCATCCTGTCGGCCGTCGCGGACATCACCGGCCACGTCGTCGGCGAGTTCGAGCTGGCGACGCCGCGTCGATCCGGCTCCGATGCGGTCACCCAGGTGTGTGCCGCCGTGGACGGTGCACTGACGGCGGCGCACATCGCCCACGCACGGCTGAACCGCCTCGTCATCGGGACGCCCGGCGCATTCGATCCAGGCAACCGGCGGCTGCGCTATGCGCGGCACCTGCCCGGTTGGCATGACGCAAGCCTGCTCGATCGGCTGGCAACGGCCCTCGGGATCCCGTTCGACGTCGACAACGACGTCAACCTCGCGGCAGTCGCCGAGCAACGCGCAGGGCGCGCACAGGGCTGCCCGTCTTTCGTCCTGTTGTGGGCCGACGAGGGGTTGGGCGCCGCCATCGTGATCGACTCGGCGCTGCACCGCGGGGCCACGGGTGGGGCGGGCGAGGTGGGGTTCCTCCCGCTCCCGGGAACACCCCTCGTCCGGCACGTAGGTCGCACGAACGCCGGCGGTTTCCAGGAGCTCGCGGGTGGCAAGCAGGTGCTCGCACTCGCCCGCAGCCTGGGCATCAGGTCCAGCTCGCCCGACGGGGCGGTGAAGCGTGCGCTCACGACGCCGGGGGCGGGGGACGAGCTGCTCGACGCACTCGCGCACCGGCTGGCGCTCGGGCTCGCCGCCATCGTCTCGGTCGTCGACCCCGAGCTCGTCGTTCTGGCGGGGAACGTGCTGACGGCCGGCGGCCACAGACTGCTCGAGCTGATTCGAGTCGAGTTCTCCACACTCGCCGTCGCGCGTCCGACGATCGACCTCTCCGGCATACCCGAGAACCACGTTCTGTGCGGCGGCCTGCATGTGGCCCTCTCGTCCGCCCGGGACGACGTCTTCGACACCGTCCAGTCCAACCCAGCCGTGAGCAGCACCTGAGCACGACGCCGACACAGGAGAACCGACCATGTCACGAAACCACCGCCACGCCCTGGCGATCACGGGTGCTGTGCTGCTGACTCTGGTCGGCGCCGCCTGCACGGGCAGTACGAGCGGAGGCGCCATCGACGACCCCACGAAGGACACGACGATCACGTTCTGGCACGGCTGGAGCGCCCCCAGCGAGGTCAAGGCGATCCAGGCCACGGTCGCCGCGTTCGAGGCGAAGTATCCGAACATCCAGGTCAAGGTCGTCGGCAACATCACCGACGACAAGATCAACCAGGCCTTGCGGGCCGGCGGATCGAGCGCGCCGGACGTCGTGTCGTCCTTCACGACCGACAACGTGGGCGAGTTCTGCTCGTCGCACGTGTTCGCGGACCTCACGCCGTTCCTCCAGAAGTCCGGCATCGACCCAGGGCAGACGTTCCCGAGCGCATTGCTGGACTACACGCAGTACCAGGGCGACCAGTGCACACTTCCACTGCTCAGCGACGCCTACGGCCTGTACTACAGCAAGGACGCGTTCAAGGCGGCCGGCATCGCCTCGCCTCCGAAGACCCTGTCGGAGTTCAAGCAGGACGCGATCGTGCTGACCAAGTCGAACGGCGACAGCTATTCGCAGCTGGGGTTCATGCCGGACTTCCACGGCTACGAGTCGACGATGAGTCACTACGCCGCCCTGTGGGGCCCCACGTACTTCACCGCCGACGGGAAGTCCAACGCGGCCAACGACCCTGCCCTGACGTCGATGTTCACCTGGCAGAAGAGCATGGTGGACGCACTCGGCGGTTACGCGAAGCTGGATAAGTACCGGTCGACCTTCGGCGACGAGTTCAGCTCGCAGAACCCGTTCATGACCGGGAAGGTCGCGATGGCCATGGACGGTGAGTGGCGCGCAGGCATGATCGACGACGCTCACCTCGGGCTCGACTACGGCGTCGCGCCGTTCCCCGTTCCCGACGACCAGGCGAGCACGTACGGCAAGGGCTACATCACCGGGACCATCGTCGGGATCGCGAGCACCAGCCAGAAGCAGAACGCCGCCTGGGAGTTCGTGAAGTTCCTGACCACGGACACGAGTGCGGTCGTCAACTTCGCCAATGCCATCCACAACATCCCGTCGACCACAGACGCGCTCGCCTCACCGGACGTCGACCAGGACCCCAACAGCAAGGTCTTCATCGAGATCGCCCAGAACCCGGACAGCAACACGACACCGTCGAGCCCCAACGGTGGTGCCTATCAGCTGACCTTGCAGGACGTCGGCTACGGCTATGAGTCGGGCAAGATCACCGACCTCGCGTCGGCGTTGCAGGCGGCCGCCACACAGATCGACGCAGACATCGCCCAGGCACAGTGATGTCGACCACCGTCACCTTGCAGAGCAGGCGACGGCGGGAACGTTGGCGCACCGTCGCGTTCCTGTCGCCGTGGTTGCTGGGGACCGGACTGTTCTTCCTCTATCCGTTGGCGGCCACGGCGTACTTCTCGTTCACGAAGTACGACGGGTTCACGAGTCCGAGGTGGGTCGGCCTCGGCAACTGGGACTACGTCGTCCACACCTACCCGCTGTTCTGGCCCGCGCTGCGCAACACGCTGTGGCTCGTCGTCGTGGTCGTGACGTTGCGGGTCCTGTTCGGGTTGGCGGTGGGCATGCTCGTCGTGAAGCTCAAGCGCGGCGTCGGCGTGTTCCGCACCTTGTTCTATGCGCCGTTCCTCGCGCCGCCGGTCGCCGCGACGATGGCGTTCGCGTTCATGCTCAACCCTGGAACGGGACCGGTGGACACCATCCTCGGCAAGCTCGGGTTGCCGCAGCCCGGATGGTTCAACGACCCGACCTGGGCCAAACCGGCCCTGACGCTGATGGCGCTGTGGGGGATCGGAGACCTGATGATCATCTTCATGGCGTCCCTGCTGGACGTGCCGCGCGAGCAGTACGAAGCGGCTGCGCTCGACGGCGCCGGCGCGGTCGGGCGGTTCCGCTTCGTGACGCTGCCCAACATCGCTCCGATCCTCCTCTTCGCGGCGGTCACGGGCGTGATCCAGGCGATGCAGTACTACACGGAGCCGTTGATTGCGGGGAAGGTCGCCAGCGGTCAGATCGGCGGTGCCGGCCAGCAGGTGGAGCCGGGGTACCCCGACAAGTCGACCCTGACGCTGCCACAGCTCGTCTACAACCTCGGTTTCCAGCGTTTCGACACAGGGGCCGCGTGCGTGGTTGCGCTGGTGCTGTTCGGCCTGGCCATGGTGTTCTCGGCGTTCCTGATGCGACGGGGCAACGGCCTGTGGGTGGCGGGTGACTGACCGATGAGCGACGACACGCTGGTGGCATCGGACATCCGGCTCGGCCTGCACGAAGCCGACGACATTCCCCGCCGGCCGTCCTGGCGACGACATGCAGCCCTCGAGTGGATCGCCGTACACGCGCTGGCCGTGGCGGCAGCCCTGTTCTTCGTCCTGCCCTTCGTGTTCGTGTCCCTCACCGCCGTGATGACCGACCAGCAGGCGCTGACGAGGGACCTGTGGCCCTCCACCTGGCAGTGGCACAACATCGTCACGGTGTGGACCACGCCAGGGTTCCTGACGTGGTGGCGCAACACGCTGTTCTACGCCACCGTCGGGACCGCTTTGTCGCTGGTGTCGAGCATCCCGGTTGCGTACGCGCTGGCGCGGTTCCGTTTCCGAGGCCGCAACCTGGCCATGATGGTCGTGATCTCGACCATGATGCTGCCGCCCCAGGTCGTGATCGTGCCGATGTACCTGTTCTGGGCCCGACAGCTGCACCTGTCCGGATCGTTGTGGCCCTTGATCATTCCGCTGGCCTTCGGTGATCCGTTCTCGATCTTTCTCCTCCGCCAGTTCCTGCTGACGATCCCCAAGGAGTACGTCGATGCAGCCAAGGTCGACGGCTGTGGCGAGCTGCGGGCACTGTTGAGAGTTGTCCTCCCGATGGCCAAGCCGGCGATCCTTGCGGTCGCGTTGTTCCAGTTCTTCTCCTGCTGGAACGACTACTTCGGGCCGCAGATCTATGCCAGTGAGAATCCGTCCGCCTGGACACTCAGCTACGGACTGGAGTCGTTCAAGAGCGCGCACCAGACCAACTGGAACCTGACGATGGCCGCAACGCTGCTCGTGATGGCCCCCGTGATCATCGTGTTCTTCTTTGCCCAGAAGGCGTTCATCGAGGGCGTCCCGCTGACTGGAGTCAAGGGATGATGCTGGCTGTCGTGGGGGGTGGGTCCACCGACACCCCCGAGCTCATCGACGGGTTCGCGCGGCTGGG
>JANLYC010000233.1:0-6179 GCA_031365435.1 Nocardioidaceae bacterium | reverse complement strand
GTCGAGGAGATCGCCGCCGAGTCGGAGTTCGACGCGACCGTCGTCAACACCGAAGTTCGTGCTGCGGCTGAGGAATTGGTATCCTTGATGAGTTCAGAGCTCGACCCGGGCTGACTCGACGGACGACCGTCGCTCCCGGTTCGTATCTCCACCCAACCACTGAGTGAGGCATCCCGCGTGTCCGGCACCCTGCCCGTCGCCGAGGGAATCACCAACCCTCCGATCGACTCCCTGCTAGAAAAGACCGACTCGAAGTACAAGCTCGTGCTGTACTCCGCGAAGCGCGCACGCCAGATCAACGCGTACTACTCCCAGCTCGGCGAAGGGCTGTTGGAGTATGTCGGCCCGCTCGTCGACACCCACGTCCAGGAGAAGCCGCTGTCCATCGCCCTGCGCGAGATCAACGCCGACCTCCTGACCTGCGAGGACATCGAGCCGGAGCCCGAGCAGGCCTGAGCGCCTGCACAGGTCAGCTCGAGCAGCCATGAGCACCAGCCGCCCTCGCGTCGTTCTCGGCGTGAGTGGCGGCATTGCTGCGTACAAGGCGTGCGAGCTGCTGCGGCGGTTCACCGAGTCCGGGCACGATGTCACCGTCATCCCGACAGAGTCGGCCCTGAGGTTCGTGGGAGCCGCCACCTGGGAGGCGCTGTCGGGTCATCCCGTGGCCACCGGGGTCTTCTCCCACGTCGACACCGTGCAGCATGTGCGCCTGGGCCAGTCCGCAGACCTCGTTGTCGTGGCTCCGGCCACCGCCGACCTGATGGCCAGAGCTGTCCACGGGCGGGCCGACGACCTGCTGGCAGCCACGCTGCTGACTGCGCGCTGCCCGGTCGTGATGGCGCCGGCGATGCATACCGAGATGTGGGACCACGCGGCCACCCGGGCCAACGTCGAGACGCTGCGTGAGCGGGGGGTCCTCGTGATCGAGCCGGCCTACGGGAGGCTCACGGGCACGGACACCGGTCCCGGCCGGCTGCCGGAGCCGGCTGAGATCTTCGACGTCGCGGTCGACGTGCTGCGCCGCGGACGGGACGGTCTGGGTCAGGACCTGCGCGGGTGCCGGGTGGTCGTGAGCGCCGGCGGTACCCGCGAGTACCTCGACCCGGTCCGCTACCTGGGCAACCGCAGCTCCGGCAAGCAGGGCTACGCACTGGCGCGAGCGGCGGTCGCGAGGGGCGCCGATGTGACCGTCGTCGCCGCAAATGTAGATCTTCCGGACCCGGCCGGTGTCAAGGTCGTGCCCGTCGTCTCGACCCAGGAGCTGCACGAAGCCGTCCTGGCGGCCGCGGCCGACGCCGATGTCGTGGTGATGGCAGCCGCCCCCGCCGACTTTCGTCCTGCTGGGCGCGCAGCTCACAAGATCAAGAAGCAAGCCGGCGGAGCCGTCCCGGAGCTCGTGTTGGTCGAGAACCCGGACATCCTCGGAGACCTGGTGACCCGTCGCGGCGACAGCGCGGTCCCGGTGCTGGTGGGATTCGCGGCCGAGACCGGTGACGCCGACGGCGCGGCCCTCGACCATGCCCGGGCCAAGCTGACCCGGAAGAGGTGCGACCTGCTCGTCGCCAACGACGTGAGCGATGGCGCAGTCTTCGGGAAGGACCACAACCAGGCGGTGATCCTAGGCGCTGACGGGACCGAACGCGCGGTCCCACGTGGCTCCAAGATCGCGCTGGCTCACGTCGTCTGGGACCTTGTCAGCCAGCGGCACGGTGTCACTCGGCCACCCGGCACGGCGTAAGGTATCGACGCACGCTCCGGCTACATTGGTGGCGGACAGGAGCACGGACTGGTCGACCTGGGTCGACTGATCAACGGAGGAGAACACGTGTCAGGTCGTTTGTTCACGTCGGAATCGGTGACCGAGGGTCATCCCGACAAGATCGCTGACCAGATCAGCGACTCGGTGCTCGACGCGCTGCTGACCGACGACCCGAAGAGCCGGGTGGCGGTCGAGACGCTGCTCACGACGGGGCTCGTCGTCGTCGCCGGCGAGGTGACGACCGACGCCTACGCCCCGATCGCCGACATCGTGCGCCGGCGCATCCTCGAGATCGGCTACGACTCGTCCAAGAAGGGCTTCGACGGCGCATCCTGCGGTGTCCAGGTCGCTATCGGGTCGCAGTCCCAGGACATCGCCCAGGGCGTCAACGACGCGTACGAGGAGCGCCACGACCACTCCGTCGACCCGCTTGACCGGCAGGGCGCGGGCGATCAGGGCCTGATGTTCGGCTATGCGTGTGACGAGACGCCGGAGCTGATGCCGTTGCCGATCACGATTGCGCACCGGCTCGCCGAGCGGCTTACCGAGGTGCGCAAGGACGGCACCATGCCCTACCTGCGTCCCGACGGCAAGACCCAGGTCACCATCGAGTACGACGGTGACCGTCCGGTCCGTGTCGACACGGTGGTCGTCTCGTCGCAGCACGCGGCCGACATCGACCTCGAGGGCTTGCTCACCCCCGACGTGAAGAAGCATGTCGTCGACGACGTGCTCTCCCACTTCGACATCGACGCGAGCGACTACAAGCTGCTCGTCAACCCCACCGGCCGGTTCGAGATCGGTGGCCCGATGGGCGACGCCGGGCTCACCGGTCGCAAGATCATCATCGACACGTATGGCGGGATGGCCCGCCACGGTGGCGGGGCGTTCAGCGGGAAGGACCCCTCGAAGGTCGACCGCTCGGCCGCCTACGCGATGCGGTGGGTTGCCAAGAACGTCGTCGCCGCCGGGCTTGCGAGCCGGTGCGAGGTCCAGGTCGCCTACGCGATCGGGAAGGCGCAGCCGGTCGGCGTCTACGTCGAGTGCTTCGGCACCGAGACCGTCGACGTGGCCAGGATCCGCTCGGCCATCCTCGAGGTCTTCGACCTGCGGCCGGCCGCGATCATCCGCGACCTCGACCTGCTCCGTCCCATCTATGCGCTCACCGCCGCCTACGGCCACTTCGGCCGCGAGCTGCCCGAGTTCACGTGGGAGCGCACCGACCGCGCCGACGCGCTGAAGGCCGCTGTCGCCGACTGAGACGGTTCGCGGCGTTCTGCAGCGACGACGGGCGATCGACGAGGGCTTGACCGGGGCTCGGGCTGACTGCTCGGCCGACCGCTCAGGCTGTGCACGGACGTCATCTCGTCCGGAGTGGCTGATAGAACAGACCCACGATGGACGGACATGGGGAGCAGCTGGCGCTGCTACGCAGCGAGGTGCGCGCCAAGCGACCCAAGCCGCCGCCCGGGCCTGCTCCCGAGCGACCGATCGCCCGGATCCTCGTCGACCTCCCGCTCGCCCACCTCGACCGCCCGTTCGACTACGCGGTCCCGGCGACGCTGCACGAGCAGGCGGTGCCGGGGTGCCGGGTCAAGGTCCGTTTCGCCGGCCGTGACGTGGCCGGGTTCCTGGTCGAGCGAGCAACCGAGACCGACCACGTCGGTCGGTTGGCGCCGTTGCGCAGGATCGTCTCGAGCGAGCCGGTCCTCAGTCCCGAGGTGCTGGCCGTGGCACGACTCGTCGCCGATCGCTACGCCGGCACGCTGGCCGACGTACTCCGCCTGGCCGTACCGCCCCGGCACGCGCGGGTCGAAGGCGAACCCGGCGCGGCGATCAGCCCACCTCCCGACCTGCCGGTCGACGGGCTCGTCGAACCGTGGCGGCGGTATCCGGGTGGCGCGGCGCTGGTGCGTCGCCTCGTGGCGGGCGAGTCCCCCCGCGCGGTCTGGTCGGCGCTGCCGGGTGAGGACTGGGCGACCTGCCTGGCCGCGAGCGCTGCCGCGACAGCGATGGCCGGCCGCGGGGCCCTCATCCTCGCTCCGGACGCGCGGGACGTAACCCGCCTCGACCATGCGCTGTCCGAGCTGCTCGGCCCTGGCAGACACGTCGTCCTGACTGCCGATCTCGGCCCCGCGGCCCGCTACCGCGCCTACCTCGCAGTCGCCCGTGGCGTGGTGCAGATCGTGGTCGGCACCCGGGCAGCGGCCTTCGCGCCCGTGCGCGATCTCGGTTTCGTGGCCGTGTGGGACGACGGCGACGATCTGTACGCCGAGCCGCGCGCGCCGTACCCCCACGCCCGCGAGGTGCTCCTGCTGCGGGCGCACCACGAGCAGGCTGCACTTCTCGTCGCCGGTCATGCCCGCTCTGTCGAGGCGCAGGCGTTGGTCGAGAGCGGTTGGGCGGCCGGGCTGACGGCGTCGCGCGCGACGGTCCGGGACACGGCGCCGCAGGTGCACGTCACGGGCGAGACCGACCGCGAGCGCGAGCGAGACGTCCCCGGATCGGCGAGCCGGATGCCGCCGCGCGTCTTCGACGCGGTGCGTGAGGCGCTCACGCTGGGTCCGGTGCTCGTCCACAACCCGCGCTACGGCTACCAGCCTGCCCTGGCCTGCGGCGACTGCCGGCACGCCGCCCGCTGTGCGCGGTGCCACGGCCCGTTGGCGCGTGGCTCGGCAGGCGCAGCCCCGTCCTGTCGGTGGTGCGGCGTTCCCGCTGACCCGTGGCAGTGCCCGCACTGCAGTGGCACGACGGTGCGGGCCCCCGTCGTCGGGTCGTTGCGGACCGCCGAGGAGTGGGGTCGGAGCTTCCCCGGCACAGCTGTGACCACTTCTGGCGGTGACCACGTGCTCGACGCCGTACCAGGAACAGCGGGCATCGTGGTCGCCACCCCGGGAGCAGAGCCCAGCGCCGAGGGTGGGTATGCCGCTGCCGTCCTCCTCGACACCTGGCTCTCGCTCGGCCGACCCGGAATGCGTGCAGGTGAGGAGGCGCTGCGCCGCTGGTTCAACATCGCCAGCCTGGTGCGCCCCGTCGGCAAGGGCGGCCGCGTGGTCGCCGTGGGCGAGCCGTCCGTGCCCGCCCTGCAGGCGCTGGTGCGGTGGGATCCGGCCGGCTTCGCGACCCGGGAGCTCGCCGAGCGCGCGTCGGCCCATCTCACGCCGGCCGCACGGCTCGCAACGATCACGGCTGCGCCGGAGGTCGTGACCGAGGTGCTGGCGGCGCTGCAGCTGCCGCGCGAGGCCGAGGTGCTTGGCCCGGTGGCGGTCGACGACGCTCACCACCGCGTGGTCATCCGCACGACTCGGGCGCACGGGGGCGGGTTGGCGCAGGCGCTCCAGCATCTTCAGGCCGGCCGCAGCAGCCGCAAGCTGTCGCCGGTCCGGGTGCAGATCGACCCGGCTGACTTGTGAGTGGCACCCGCCTGGCCCGTTGAGCCAACCCCTGGCGCACCGGACTAGGTTGTGATCGGGGACTTGGTCAGGAGGTGCGCTGTGAGCGCTCAGGACGAACGGACCGCCACATTCCACCGTCTCCACGCGGCCGGCTGTTTCGTGATGCCGAACCCGTGGGACGCCGGCAGCGCCCGGGCCCTGGAACAGCTGGGCTTCCCGGCGTTGGCGACCACCAGCGCCGGGTTCGCCTGGACGCTGGGACGCCCGGACAACGCCGTCGTCCTCGATGAGGCGCTCGAACACCTGCGGTCGATCACCGCAGCCGTCGGTGTGCCGGTCAACGCCGATTTCGAGGGCGGTTTCGCCGTCGATCCCGACGAGGTCCACGCGAACGTGAAGCTGGCGGTCGAGACCGGGATCGCTGGGCTGTCGATCGAGGACTCCACCGGGGACGACGCCGATCCGCTGCACTCCTTCGACCTGGCTGTCGAGCGAATCCGGGCCGCCCGCCGCGCGATCGATGAGAGCGGCAGCGGTGTGTTGCTCACGGGTCGGTCCGAAGGCTTCGTGGTCGGCCGTCCCGACATCGACGAGACGGTCAGACGACTTCGGGCGTACGCCGACGCCGGCGCGGACTGCCTCTACGCCCCACGGCTCGGCAGTACCTCCGACGCGGTCGCCGTCCTCGAGGCGATCGCGCCCAAGCCCGTGAACCTGTTGATCAACGCCCCGTTCACCACGGTGGCGGAGGCTGCCTCGCTCGGGGTACGACGCATCAGTGTGGGTGGCACTCTGGCGCGCACGGCCTGGGCGGGCTTCCTCGGGGCGGCTCGGGAGATCGCCGACGCGGGGACCTTCTCCTGCTTCGAGGGGCTACCCAACGTCGATGCCCTGTTCAGCGGCGGATAGTGCCAGCCGCGTGACGGACCGGCCCGGATCGGCCGAGGCTCCACTGGCTCTGCCCACGCTCTAGACTGGCGCCGCACCACCGCCGTCTCGTCCTTCTGGAGTGCTCGTGGCCGTCC
>JANLYC010000204.1:0-2225 GCA_031365435.1 Nocardioidaceae bacterium | reverse complement strand
CTCGGTCGTGTTCTTCTGGCAGCAAGGTCACGGGTCCGACGCGCTCTTCAACACGTCTCCGACCGGCGCCATCAACTTCTGGCTGCCGGTGGTGATCTTCGCGTTCCTGTTCGGCCTGTCGATGGACTACGAGGTCTTCATCCTGGCCAGGATGCGCGAGGAGTACGACCGTACCGGCGACACCTCCATGGCCGTGATCACCGGGATCGGGCGGACCGGGCGGCTCGTGACATCGGCGGCCCTGATCCTCTTCTTCGCGTTCTCGGCGCTGGCCACCTCTCCCGGCACCGACGTCAAGGTGCTCGGCACCGCACTTGGAGTCGGCATCCTCATCGACGCCACCATCGTCCGCGCCCTGCTCGTGCCCGCCCTCGTCAGTGTGTTCGGCAGGTGGAACTGGTGGCTACCAGACTGGCTCGCCCACGTGTTGAGAGTCGAAGGGTCACCTCTCGCTCCCAGCAGACCACCGGAAGGACTGCCCGAGCCAGATCCGGTGCCGGCCGGGATCGGCTGAAGGCACGCAAACCAACTCGGCCCTCGCAGAATCAGGCGCCCACAGCCCTGGCCGGGCGGCGCCCCACGGACAGTGGGGCTGACAACCTTGACGACATGAGACGGAGCCCACCATGACCATGCAAGAGACCGCACCGCACTACCCGGCGCGACTCGACGTCGATTACGCGGAGCAGCACAACCGGGTTTCGACCCTGTTCCGCATCGCCATGGTGATCCCGATAGCGATCGTCTACGCGGTGCTCACCTCCGGTGCCGGACAGAGCGCGGTTCGCGACAGCGGCGAGGTGGTGAGCAGCTCGAGCGGTGGGATCACCGGAGGTCTGTTCTTCGCCACCTTGCTGATGATCCTCTTCCGCAGGCGCTACCCGCGTTGGTGGTTCGACTTCGCGCTCGAGCTCGCCCGGTTCAGCACCAGGATCGGTGCATATGCGGCGCTGCTGCGAGACGAGTACCCCTCGACGGTCGAGCAACAGGGCGTCCATCTCGACATCGACTACCCCGACGCCGAGCGAGACCTCAACCGGTGGTTGCCCCTGGTCAAGTGGCTGTTGGCTATCCCGCACTACGTGGTGCTCGTCGTGTTGTCGCTGGGCGCGGTCGGCGCCGTCGTCATCGCCTGGTTCGCGATCTTGTTCACGGGGCGTTACCCACGGGGATTGTTCGACTTCGTGGTCGGCGTCGGTCGCTGGTGGCTGCGTGTGCAGGCCTACGCGTTCTTGCTCGTCACCGACCAGTATCCGCCCTTCACCCTGAGGCCGTAATCCGCTCAGCTCAAAGGGCTCGCCGGCGCCGGCTTCGAGACACCTGGCGACCCGGGCATCTTCTTCCTCGGACGTGGGCACCCGCGCGTGCGGCACTCGACGATCCGCTGACCGCTGCCGTACGCCTCAGACGGCGCCGGGGCGAGGCCGTTCGGAGAGATAGGCCGCACTCATCTCACGCAGCCGGGCATGGCTGCCGGCGTAGCTGTTGTGACGGGGCAGGTAGGACTTCCGGATCTTCGCCACGACGGTGTAGTTGGGGTCGCAGACGTTCGCGATCGGGCTCTCCGAGGCCTGGGTGACCAGCTGGTAGCCGTCGATCGGATCGAGACCACACTCTGACGCTATCCACGTCACCAGGTCGTGCTGCGCGATCCGGAACGCGTCCTCGAGCGGCCTCGCCGAGCCGGTGCTCATCAGGTAGTCATCGCTCTCGAGCCGCGGCCACGGGGTCGTCACACCCTTGATGAGGTCCACGATCACGACCGTGTCCATCGCCGCCTCGACCGCAACGCCGCAGGTCTCCCCTTCACCTTGGCGGCCGTGTCCGTCCCCGAGTGCGAACAGGGCGCCTTGGACGTTGACGCCGAGGAAGCAGGTCACGCCGGCGCGCATCTCCGGGGTATCCATGTTCCCTCCGTGGGCGTCCGGTACCAGCGATGACCGCACCTCGAGGTTGGCCGGAGCGACGCCGACGGTGCCGTGCATCGGATCGAGAGGCATGACAATCTCGTCGTCGCTCCGCCGCGCCCGGAACGTCACCGTCCGCGCGACCCGGTCGAGGTCGTACATCCAGACCAGCTCAGGCAGCGGCTCCTGCAGACCTGCCGTCACATGGGTCGACGTGAGGGCCCCGAACAGCGGGATCGTCGATGATGCGGCCCAGTCCCGCGATGGCTCGATCGACACGAAGTGGACCGCCAACGTGTCGCCCGGTTCGGCACCGGC
>JANLYC010000187.1:0-7300 GCA_031365435.1 Nocardioidaceae bacterium | reverse complement strand
GTCCTGCTCGAGCAGGTCGCGAAGCCCGCGGCGTACGACTTCGTGGTCGTCGAGCAGGTAGACGCGGATGGGGTCGTCGGCGGTTCTGGCGGTTTCGCTCATGGCGACACGCTAGTGCGTCGTGACGTCTGTCGGGACGTCACAAGTCACAGATTTTCGGGACTTTGGTCCTGGGTGCCCCGTCGCGGCGGACGGTGGCGTCCAGCACTCGGCACGCTCCAGGTCAGGGCGGTGCCCGCGCCGGGGGAGGACGTGACCTCCAAGTGTCCACCGAGCTGCTCGGCGCGTTCACGCAGGTTGCGCAGACCGCTGCGCCGCGTGCCGTCGCCGAGCCCGACGCCGTTGTCCTCGACCGACAGGGTCACGTCGTCGCCCACGGTCAAGGAGATCGTGGCCGCGGAGGCCTTCGCGTGCCGCGAGACGTTCGACAGCGCCTCACCCAGGACCGCGATCAGATGTGGTGCGATCTCGGCGGAGATCCCGGCGTTGAGCGGACCCTCGGTCTGCACGGCGGGGGTGAAGGTCAGCGATTGGCTGGCACGGTCGATGACATCGGCGAGCTGTTGGCGCACGTCGGCAGCGTCGGGCGCCGTGCTCAGCGCGAAGATCGAGCGGCGGATGTCCTTGATCGTCGCGTCGATGTCGTCGACGGCGGCGGAGACCCGCTGGGCGACTTCTGGCTGGTGGAGCATGCGCGAGCTGTTCTCGAGGTTGAGACCGATCGCGAACAGGCGTTGGATCACCAGGTCGTGCAAGTCTCGCCCGATGCGGTCTCGGTCCTCGAACAACGTGAGGAGTGCCCGGTCCTCGCGCGCCCGCGCTGCCTGGAGCGCAAGCGCTGCCTGGAGCGCGAATCGTTGCGGCTGTCGCACATCGAGGTCGGAGAACGTCGCGCTGTGCTCATGCATCCAGCCCAGGACCAAGACGCCCTCGACCCCGCCGGAGGTGTGCATCGGTACGAGCACGACAGCGCCGAGCCCGGGGCAACCGGCTGAAAGCAAAGAGTCCTCGGCTGCCCGGGGGTCGTGGCGAACGTCCTCGACGACGACGGACTCTCCGCTGTTGGCGACGATACCCGCGAGAGTCTCCCCCGGTGGCACCTTGGTACCGATCACCGGCCGGGGTGACCCCGATGCCACACGCAGCTCGAGCAGCCCGTCCGGAGCGCGTAGGACGATGCACGAGGCGTCAGCATCGGCCATCTCGCAGGCCCGGTCGGCGACGAGCTGCAGGGCCTGTTCCTGTCCCACGCTGCCGAGCAGCGCTGCCGTGATCTCCGCCGTGGCTCCGAGCCATCCCTCCCGGCGGGCGGACTCCTCGTAGAGGCGAGCGTTCTCGATCACCACACCTGCGGCCGCGGCCAGGGCTGTCACGATCGCCTCGTCTCGTTCGTTGAATTCGAGGCCGCCCTCCTTCTCGGTGAGGTAGAGGTTGCCGAAGACCTTGTCCCGGATGCGCACCGGGACCCCCAGGAACGAGCTCATCGGCGGGTGGTGCGGGGGAAACCCGAAGGAATGAGCGTGGGCAGCGATCTCGCGCGTACGCACCGCCTTCGGCTCGTCGATGATGAGTCCGAGCAGACCGTGCCCACGCGGCAGGTCGCCGATAGCCGCACGCTGCTCCGCAGTCAGCCCGTACGTGACGAACTCCCGCAGCCGGCGGTCGCGATCGGAGCCGATCACGCCGAGGGCGGCGTACTTGGCCTTCGCGAGCCGGCTCGCCGCCTCGACGATGCGTTCGAGCACGCTGTTGACGGAAAGGTCCGCGGCCAGCCCGACGACGACGTCGAGCAGCAGCGAGACCCGCTCCTGGTTCTCTACGACCTCGTCGACGTGGAGAAGGAGATTCTGCATCTGCTGGTCGAGGCCAGCGCGCGGCAGGGGGAGTCCTGAAGCGATCTCCGAGTCCCGATCGTCGGGTTCCACGAATTTCATCTCCCTGCATCGGTCAGTCGTTCTGCATTCGATCGTAGCGAGTGGTCGTCCCTGAGGCCCGCCGCTCTACGCGCTGGGCCGGTGACTTACGTCCTGATGTGACGGGGCGGAAGAGGGTGGGCAGCTCGGTGGCGCTCGGGCAGCCTGGGGAGATGACTGGGCAGATCAAAGGGCAGAACCAGGGCGCGCCGCCGATCGTGGTCGGGCTCGACGGCAGCGAGTCGGCCGCGGCCGCACTGCGCTGGGCGGCCGACCGGGCGGCAAGAAGCAGACAGCCTGTCCACGTCCTGCACGTGTATGACGCCGGACCCGCCCGCCGGATCCGCAGTCGAGCGATGCGCCAGGCCATCGAGAGCCACGCCCGGGCGCGCGCCACCGAATGGATCAACGGTGCGTTGCATGATGCCAATGGCTCAAAGATCTCGCTGGAGGTCGCGGAGGGAAACCCGAACCGTGTCCTGCCCTGGATGTCCCGACGGGCCGATGTCCTCGTGCTGGGAGCCCCACGGGACAACCGCGTGCGTCGGATCCTCGGCAGCTCGGTCGCCCGGACCTGCTCGTGGCGGGCCAGCTGCCCCGTGGTCCTCGTGCCCGCAGTCCCCGGCCCGCCCGCGGCGGATTCGGCTGGCGCTTCCAGCCTGCCGGGCGACCGTTCGTGAGCCGGCTCGACACCGGGCCCCACATGGTCCCTGGCCGCTCGGAGCTACCGTCATACGTGGCGGTGGCCTTCCTTGCCGAGGGCTCGGTGGTCGAGGTGCGGTCCGTCTCCCCCGACGACGAGTCTGCAGTCGTCGACCTCCACGCCCGAGCCTCCGACGAGAGCATCCGGCGACGGTTCTTCGCCCTGAACCGCTCGGAGGCTACGCGGTACGCGCAACACCTGTGTCGCCGCGAAGGGGGCGCACTCGGACTCCTGGCGGTGTTCCGCGGCGAAGTGATCGGCGTCGTCGGTGCCGAACAGGACGGCCCGGACAGCGTCGAGGTCGCGCTGCTGGTCGACGAGGAACGGCACGGCCTCGGGATCGGTACCGTGCTGCTCGAGCACCTGGCGGCTTGGACGTACGGCCAGGGTATCGACTACTTCCATGCCGAGGTGCTGACCGAGAACTACCCGATGCTTCGGGTCTTCCGCGACGCCGGGTTCGAGCTCGCCCAGCGTCACGACCATGACGTCGTGACGGTGATTTTGGACGTCCGCCCCAGCAGCCGGACCCAGCAAGCGGCCGACCGTCGGGAGCGGCACGCGGAGTCAGCCTCCGTTCATCACCTGCTGGAACCGGACTCGGTCGCTGTCGTGGGGGTCAGCCGGCATCGACGGGGCGTTGGCCGCGAGATCCTCGAGAACATCGTCGCCGGAGGCTTCGCCGGTCGGATTGTGGCCCTCGGGCAACCGGGTCTCGTCGTCGCCGGGGTGGAGGTGTGCCAAGACATTGCCGAGTTCCCCACGGGGCTCGACCTCGCTGTCGTCGCCGTGCCGGCGACTCGGGTCGTTGCCACCGTCGAGGCCCTTGCAGCGCGAGAAGTTCGTACCTGTGTGATCGTGACGTCCGGTCTCGGCGAGACCGGTGAGGACGGCCGGCGGGCAGAGCAGGAAGTCGCCCGGATCGCCCGACGGGCGGGCATGCGCCTGGTGGGGCCCAACTGTTTCGGGATCATCAGCCGGCTTCGTGGTACGAGGCTCGACGCCACGTTCGGGACGCAACATGTCCCCTCCGGACGACTCGCGATCGGTTCCCAGTCGGGCGGTGTCGGCATCGCCGTGCTGGCGCGCGCGCACCAGCGTTCGCTGGGACTGGCCGCGTTCGTGTCGCTGGGCAACAAGCTCGACATCTCGGGCAATGACCTGTTGGCGGCCTGGGAGGACGACCCCGACATCGGTGTCGCTGCGTTGTACCTCGAGTCCTTCGGCAACCCGGCCAAGTTCGTCCGGCTGGCCACGTCCTTCGGACGTCACAAGCCGCTGCTGGCCGTGTTCGGCGGTACGTCGACCGCGGGCAGTCGAGCCGGCGCCTCTCACACCGCTGCGAGCGTCACGCCGAGACGGGCGCTGGACGCGGTCTTCCGAGCGGCGGGCGTCGTGCGGGTGAGCGGTCTCGCCGACCTGGTCGACACCGCCGCACTGCTGGCCGAGCAACCTCTGCCCGGCGGACCGCGGGTTGCGATCGCGAGCAACGCCGGAGGTATTGGTGTGCTCGCTGCAGACGCCGCCCTGAACTCGGGCCTCGAAGTCCCGATGTTGAGTCCGGATCTTCAGGACCGCATCCGCGCCGGCTGTCCGGGCATCTCCGGCACGAGCAACCCGGTCGACCTCGGGGCGGGAGCCGGACCTGCAAGCTTTGCTGAAACGGTAGCCGGCCTGTTGGCGTCGGACGAGGTCGACGCCGTGGTCGTGGTCGTGGCTGCAACCGCGGTGGCGGAGTCCGCAGAGGTGGTCTCGGCCGTCGACGACGTCGTGGTGCGCGGCCGGGCAGCGACCGACCTGCCGGGCAAGCCGTGCCTCCTCGTGGTCGTCGGCAACGATGATGCGGCGACGCTGGGCGCGGTCACGCCGTTCGAGACCGTGGACAGTGCGATCGGGTCGCTGCGACACGCAACCACATATGCGACCTGGCGTCGTTCGCTGGACAACGCACCGGGGGCGGCACCCGTCGATGACCGACGGCCAGGGAGAGAGCGACCGCAGTGGGCACCACCGCCGCAGGAAGGCTGGCTCGCGCCCGACGCGGCCGCGCACCTGCTCGTCGACTATGGGCTGAGCGTCGTTCCTCAGGAGATCGTCTCGACTCCGGAGGCGGCAGTCCGGTCCGCGGATCGACTCGGGTACCCGGTGGTCGTGAAGAGCGCCGATCCCCGGCAGGTGCACAAGGTGGAGCGGCACCTCGTCCGGACGAGTCTGCTGGACGAGGTGGCGGTGCGACAGGCCGCGTCCTCGGTGCAGGAGGCATCGCCCGGTCCGCTCCTGGTGCAAAAGCAGCTCGCGGGACCCGAGATTGCCCTCGGTATCGTCCGGGACGACGGCTTCGGCCCGTTGGTGATGGTCGCCTCGGGGGGCACCAACCTGAGCTTGTGGGACGACCAGACGTTCCTGCTGCCACCGTTCCGCGACTCCGACGTCGACGGGGCGCTCCGGTCGCTGCGGACCTGGCCGTTGCTGGCGGGATTTCGCGGTTCGGACCCGGTCGACGTGCCGGCGCTCGTCCGCGACGTCGTTCGGCTGGGTCGACTGGCGGTGGACTGGCCCCAGGTCGCGGAACTGGACGTGAATCCCGTGATCGTCACCACCGGTGGCGCCTTCTGCGTGGACGTCAAGCTGCGGTGGGCTGCTGAGGAGAACCTGCCCGTCAGCTGACGGTCTCTGCCCGGTCGCCTACCTGGTCGTCCGCGACTCCGGCCAGCCCGCACATGCTCGGGTGACCCTCCTCGGACACCGCGACTACGGGGCAGGGGGCCTCGAGCGCCAGGTCGCGCACCAGCCGGCGATGGTGGTCCAGCTGCGGTTGACCGACCACCAGCGCGCTCCCGGACAGCGCGGCCATGGCGAGCTCGGCCGCCACGGTTCCGTGAGTGAAGGTGAACGTGACCGGGATGTCGATTCCGGTCTCCGACACGATCTCGCGCACCCGTGCCTGTGCCCGACGGTGCGCCTCGACTTCCTCGCGCTCGGGATCACGTTCCATGGCCAGGTCCGCCCGCTCGGACTCGTCGAAGACGTGGACAGCCGTGACCGAACAGCCCGTGCTCTCGGCCTTGGCAAGGGCCCAGCGCAGGGCTGCCTCGGCGGCGGGGGTGTGGTTCACCCCGACAACGATGCGTGCTTGATCCATGAGATGTCCTCCTGTCCTCCGGTCCTGCTCATCGTCCGCGCCTGCCCACCGGTCCGGAAGGGGCTTAGGGGCGGACGGGACGGGACTTTTGCCCCCCTGGTCGGTGGCCTCGTCCCCTCCCTCACGGGCTTCCTCGTGGCGAGGATGAAGCCATCACCGACCGACGACGAGGAGGCGCTCCATGAGCACCCAGGTGAATCCAGCCAAGAAGACATCTGAGAAGACCGGTCCGCCGGTCGTGGTCGTCGGTGTCGACGGCTCTGCGCACAACCGTGCCGCCGTCACCTGGGCACGCAACGAGTCGGAAGACCTCGGCGGTCGCCTGGTTCTGGTGGGCGCGACACCGCCCCGCGTCGTCCCGGTGCGGGGCTACGCCATGGACTTGCCCGTCGACTTCTTCGACAACGAGACCCGAGACACCCTCGAACGCGTCCGCGAGGAGCTGGGCGCGGACGAGGACGACGTGTCGTTGCTGATCGGGAGTGGCGGCACCCGGCCGGTCCTGCTGCGCGCGGCCAAGGGGGCCGACGTCCTCGTGGTCGGCCAACGCGGGCTCGGCGCCGCCAAACGGATGGTGGTCGGGAGCAACTCGATCTCCGTTGCGGGCCGGTCGAGCGTCCCCGTCATCGTCGTGCCCGATGCCTGGAACCCGACCGACCGCAGGGCAGCGCCTGTCGTAGTGGGCCTCGACGGCTCCGCCCTCGACGACGTGGTCCTGACCTACGGCTTCGAGCGGGCCGTCCGGCTCGCCGTTCCGCTGCTCGCCATCCACTCATGGCACCTGCCTGCGACGTACGCCTGGTCTCCTGAGGACATCGAGCGTTGGGACAACGAGGCCAAACAACAGCTGGAGTCGTCGCTGACGTCCTGGCGGGAGAAGTACCCCGAGGTCGAGGTCATCACGCTCTCGCAGGACGCCAATGCGGCCATGGCCATCCTGGACGCGGCCGCCGTGGCGCAGCTGGTGGTGCTGGGTCGCCACACCGGCCCGCACCACCTCGGCGGCTTCCACCTCGGTTCGACCACCCGGGCGGTGCTCCACTACGCCGAGTGTCCCGTAGCCGTCATCCCGTCCCCGAGCCAGTACCCGTCGGCTGACGTCGATGAGCTCCAGGACGACCAGCCCGAGTTCTGACGCGGCCTTGATGAGGCGGCAGGAGAAGGAGGAGGGATGATCCCGCGCGAGAAGGTCCCGATCGTCGTCGCGATCGACGGCACCCAAGAGGGACTTCGAGCGTTGGACTACGCCGTCGACCAGGCGGAGCGGGACGGCTGCCCCCTCGTTCTCGTCCACGTAGTCCGTGCACACCCGGTGCTGATCCCCCACATGGTGGCCGCCGACGTCGACACCGACGACGACCTCGGACGTGCCGCGTTGGTGGAAGCCCGCGCACGCGTCCTGGCGCGGTTGCCCGGAGCTTCGGTGACCGATCGCATGCTCAAAGGGTCGGTCCGCCACGAACTACCCCGGGCGGCAGCCGACGCTCGCCTGCTCGTGCTCGGTCGTACCCCGCTGAGCGGCCTCGAGCGGCGGGCTGCCGG
>JANLYC010000151.1:0-3480 GCA_031365435.1 Nocardioidaceae bacterium | reverse complement strand
GTGTCGCCAAGCGCAGGACTGGCGGGCGTCACGCTGTGGATCAGGTAGAGGTCGGGCTTCGAGCCGAGCTCTTCCAGCGTCTCGGGCCATTGACGGTCGAACGTCTGGGTCGAATGGTCCTTCACCTCGTGCGTCTCGGCGTCGATCCGCCAATCCGCGACGTAGGTGTAGCCCCACTTGGAGCCGATCGTCGCTTCGGCCCGACGACCCGGGTGCGCCGCCAGCCACGAGCCGAGGAAGCGTTCGGCGAGCCCGTACGAGCGAGCCGCGTCGAAGTGTCGCAGCCCGGCCGCCCATGCTGCGTCGAGCACCTGGTGGGCTCTCGTCTCCAGCGCCGTGACCTCACGCGCCGTACGCACGTCCTCGCGATGGCCGAGGTTGATGTATGCCGGTCGGCCGAGTGCGGCGAGACCGAGACCGAGCGGCGCAACGTCTGCCGGACTGGGTGTGGACGAGATCTGGCCGGGACCGTTCATGGGGAAACGGCCGAGCGCGTGCGGATCGTCAGCCCCACCGGCTTGGCCGTGTCTGCGAAGAAGTCGTTGCCCTTGTCGTCGACCACGATGAACGCCGGGAAGTCCTCGACATCGATCTTCCAGACCGCCTCCATGCCCAGCTCTTCGTACTCGAGCACCTCGACGTGCCTGATGCAGTCCTGGGCCAGCCTCGCTGCCGGCCCGCCGATCGAACCGAGGTAGAAACCGCCGTGCTGCTGGCATGCCCGCGTCACTGCGCTGGACCTGTTGCCCTTGGCGAGCATGACCAGCGAACCCCCTGCCGCCTGAAACTCCTCGACGTACGAGTCCATCCGCCCCGCCGTGGTGGGCCCGAACGACCCCGATGCGTAGCCCTCGGGCGTCTTGGCCGGGCCGGCGTAGTAGACCGCGTGGTCGCGCAGGTATGACGGCATCGTCTCGCCGGCGTCGAGACGCTCCTTGATCTTGGCGTGGGCGATGTCGCGTGCGACCACCAGCGGTCCCGTGAGAGACAGCCTCGTCCTGACCGGATGTCTCGACAGCTCAGCCCGGATGACGTCCATCGGCTGGCCGAGGTCCACCCGGATCACGTCGTCCGACAGGTGCTCGTCCGTGGCCTCGGGCAGGTAGTGCGCCGGGTCGCGTTCGAGCTGCTCGAGGAACACGCCGTCGGCGGTGATCTTGCCCAGGGCCTGCCGATCGGCCGAGCACGACACCGCGATCGCCACCGGACAGGATGCGCCGTGCCGCGGCAGCCGTACCACGCGCACGTCGTGGCAGAAGTACTTTCCGCCGAACTGTGCACCGATGCCGAAGGACTGGGTCAGTGCGAGCACCTTCTCCTCCAGCTCGACGTCCCGGAAGCCGTGAGCCGAGGCCGATCCAGCAGTGGGGAGTCCGTCCAGGTACTTGGCGGACGCATATTTCGCCGTCTTCAGCGCAAACTCCGCCGACGTGCCCCCGACCACGATCGCCAAGTGGTACGGCGGGCAGGCGGCGGTCCCGAGAGAACGGATCTTCTCGTCGAGGAACTCCAGCATGCGCTTCTCGTTCAGCACCGCCTTCGTCTCCTGGAACAGGAAGGACTTGTTCGCTGAACCGCCGCCCTTGGCCATGAAGAGGAACTTGTACGCCGGAGCCTCGTGGGCGCGGGCCGGGGTCGAGTACAGCTCGACCTGGGCCGGCAGATTCGTCCCGGTGTTCTGCTCTTCCCACATGGTCAGCGGCGCCAGCTGCGAGTACCGCAGGTTGAGCTTCGTGTAGGCATCGAAGACGCCCTTGCTGATCCATTCGGCGTCGTCCGCGCCGGTCAGCACACGTTCGGACTTCTTGCCCATCACGAGGGCGGTCCCGGTGTCCTGGCACATCGGCAGCACACCACCGGCGGAGATGCAGACGTTCTTGAGCAGGTCGGTTGCGACGAAGCGGTCGTTGCCCGAGGCCTCGGGGTCGTCGATGATGCGGCGCAGCTGCGCCAGGTGGGCCGGCCGCAGGTAGTGAGCGATGTCGTGCATCGCCTCGGCCGTCAGCAGCTGCAGCACCGACGGGTCGACCTGGAGCAAGGGACCGGCCGGCGAGTCGACCGTCTGTACGCCCTGGGTGGTGAGCAGCCGGTATGGCGTCTGGTCCGGCCCGGTCGGCAGCAGGTCTTTGTAGGCGAAGTCAGGACTGGCGGGGCACACGCGGCATCTCCTTTGCGGCTCCAACGCGGCTGTCGTCTGATCCTAGATGTCGGCCGGGCGCGCGGACGAAACGGGCGGCAGGACCGTCGTTGTTGTGCAGGACGGAACAAAGTCAGGCAGCTGGCCGCCACGGCGACAAAGGTTCTGCAAACGTTCCCGGTTTTGATTGCAGGGGTGTCCGGCGTGTGGTTGTGTGCGAGAAGCGACCAATCTGGTTTCGCGCGGGGGTGACGGGCCATCAGGAGGACCACCTTGAAACGTCGTACAACCACCATCGGAATGGTCGCCACAGCCGCAGCTGTCACGCTGATGCTGGCCGCCTGCTCCGCGCCGGAGAAGAAGAACACGAGTGCAGGCTCCACCAACACCGGAGGTGGGAGCACCTCCTCGGCCGACTACATGACCAAGCTCGTCGCCGACGCACAGAAGGAAGGCGAGCTGAACGTCATCGCGCTCCCGCCTGACTGGGCCAACTACGGTGAGATCATCAAGACCTTCGAGGACAAGTACAACATCAAGGTCAACTCGAAGCTGCCCTCCACTGACAGCCAGACAGAGATCGACACCGCCAAGCGGCTCCAGGGACAGTCGACCGCTCCTGACGTCTTCGACGTGTCCCAGGCCGTCGCCCTCGGCAACGTCGACATGTTCGCGCCGTACCAGGTGCAGACGTGGGCTGACATCCCCGACGCCAACAAGGACCCGCAGGGTCGTTGGGTCAACGACTACGGCGGCTACATGTCGATCGGCTACGACAGCAAGGTCGTGCCTGCGGTGACGAAGCTCGAGGACCTGCTCGGACCCGAGTTCAAGGGCAAGGTCGCGCTCAACGGTGACCCCACCTCGTCGGGTGTGGGCTACAACGGCGTCCTGATGGCCTCGATCGTCAACGGCGGCTCCGCCGACGACCTCGCCCCCGGTGTCGACTTCTGGAAGCGCGTCAACGACGCGGGCAACTTCATCCCGATCGACGTCACGCCGGCCACGATCGAGTCCGGTCAGACGCCGGTCGTCGTCGACTGGGACTACCTGAACGCGGGTGAGACGAAGGCATTGCCGTCATGGAAGGTTGTCGTCCCCGAGAACGACGTCGTCGGTGGCTTCTACTACCAGGCCGTCAACGCCGACGCGCCCCACCCGAACGCGGCACGCCTGTGGGAGGAGTTCCTCTACTCCGACCAGGGCCAGAACCTCTGGCTCGCTGGCGGTGCCCGGCCGATCCGCGCCGACGCGATGGTGGCGGCCGGCACGATCAACCAGGCGCTGTACAGCAAGCTGCCACCGGTCAAGGGCACGCCGGTCTTCTCGACCGTCGAGCAGAC
>JANLYC010000067.1:0-2094 GCA_031365435.1 Nocardioidaceae bacterium | reverse complement strand
GAGAGGTCAGTACGTCGTCCAGGCCTTGGCGGAACAGGTGGACGCCGAGGAAGTAGAGCTCCGGCAGACCGAACGCGTCGGAGGAGAACAGCATCTTGCCGAACGGCACGAGCTCGAGACTCTCGGCGATCACCGTCCGCGACAGCGCACCTGTGTTGTGGACCGCGAGTCCTACGTCCATGAACACATGGTCGAAGACCTGCGCGAGATAGCTCGCGCTGCGGTGGAACGGGTAGTTGTGCAACAGCATGACCGGCACGCCACGGTCCTGCGTGGCACGGAGGAAGGCCGTCAGCCTGAGCGGGTCGCAGTCCAGGAGGTCGACGTCATTGTCGCCGTAGCCGACGTGGAACTGCAATGGCATACCGAGCTCGATGGCCGTCCAGGCCAGGTAGCCGTTCACGACGGGATGGGCGATCCGGAAACCGCCATCCGGCTCCGGCCCGATCTCGGACAGCGCCGAGGCGAGCAGCTCGTCCGAGGGCTTCTCGCCGGGAAGCTCCAGCCCGATCCGGTACGCCGCGATGCTCTTCGCTCCCACGGCACCTGAGGTGGTCAGCCGTTCGCGCAGCGCCTCGGCGAAAGCCACCGGCGCCACGCCGGCGGCGAGCAGGTCTTGCCCGACGACCTCGAGCCGGACGATGTCATGACCACGCGCACCACCGGCGAGTCCAGCGAGCTCGTCCGCGTCGGTGATCGGTTCCGGCACGAATCCGGAGTCGACGAGGAAGTCGGAGATCCCGGTTGCGGCCAGCATCCGGCGCGCGACCTCGTCCCTGCCCAGCTCCTCGCGGCGGGACAGATAGGTGTCGGGCTCCACCAACGCGTCGAGGCCGAGCAGCGGTGCGCAGTGGCGGCGTATCGCGAGCCCCAGCATCGAGTCGAAGACCGATGTGCCCAACGCGCTGGGACCGGCTGCCTCGTTGAGCAGCCCCTCGAAGCCGTGCCGGTCGACGTCCCTGCGTACGAGGCCGTGGCAGTGGTGGTCGACGAGCAGGCCCGTGACGTACTCGAGCGAGCCCGCCATCATCGGGTCGCCTCGAGCGCTGCCAAGACGTCAGCAACCAGCTCCTCGGCGGGCTCGACGCCGCACGACATCCGGATCAGGCCTTCGTCGATGCGGGCCGCCGCACGCTCCTGCGGCGTCAAGGAGAAGTGTGACGAGTTGAACGGCGTGCTGACCAGGGTCTCGACCCCACCCAGGCTGGTGGCCTCGCACGCGATGGTCATGGCCCGCATCGCTCGCAGCGCCCGATCATCACCACCGGCGACGGTGAACGCCACCATCGCACCGGCTCTCACGTTGCCGTCTGGGTCGCGGCGGAGCAGTCGGTCCGCAACGTCGGCGCGTGGGTCGCCGGCCAGTCCCGGGTAGCGGAGGCCGACCACGTCCGGATGCCCGCGCAACGTCTCGGCCAGCCGGCGAGCGGTCGCTGTCGACTGACGCATCCGCAGCTCGAAGGTCTGCATGCCGCGCCACACCAGGAAGGCGGTGTGCGGACCAAGGCAGGTCCCGAGCGTGATGACCCGGCGTTGAACCTCGCGAACGAGGTCGTAGGAACCGACCACGGCACCGGCAATGGCGTCGCTGTGCCCGTTGAGGAACTTCGTCGCCGAATGCACGACGACGTCGGCACCGACAGTCAACGGCTGCACGCAGTACGGCGTCGCGAACGTGTTGTCCACGACGAGCTGGGCTCCGTGCTCGTGCGCCAGCTCCGCCAGCGCTGCGAGGTCGGCCAGCTCCAGCTGCGGGTTGGCGAGCGTCTCGACGTACAACGCCCGCGTCGGTGCCGCCTCGACCGCCGCACGCCAGGCGTCGAGGTCGGCCGCGTCCACCTGGACGACGTCGAAGCCCCACGACGGCAGGTCGCGGACGAGCAGGTCGCGGGTGTCGCCATAGACCTGGGTCGCCGCGACGAGCCGCTCACCGCGGCGCAGCATGGTGAGCAGCGTCGTGGCGATCGCGCCCATGCCCGACGACGTCATGAACGCCGCCTCGGCGCCCTCGAGCCGCCGGACCTCCTCAGCCGCGACGTCGACTGTGGGGTTGCGGAAACGCCCGTACCAGATCTCGTCGAGACCGCCCGCCTG
>JANLYC010000076.1:0-1852 GCA_031365435.1 Nocardioidaceae bacterium | reverse complement strand
ATCCTGGAGAAAGTGACCGGTGACCCGCTCGCGACGGTGCTCCGTTCGACGGTGTTCGACCCGGCACGGATGACGGCAAGCCAACTAGGTGGCGCACCGTCGGCACACGGCTATCACGAAGGCGCGGACGCAACTGCGGATCCGCCCCCGTACCCGTCAGCCGCAGCCGGCGTGGTCTCGTCCGCACGCGACCTCGGCCGTTTCCTGACCGCGCTGACCGACGGCACCCTTGTCTCCAGCGAGGTCCTCGGGCAAATGACGCGCCAGCGGTCGACGATGGAAGACGGCGGCTACGGCCTCGGCCTCGAGCTGCTTTCAGTGCCGTGCGGCACGGCGATCGGACACTTCGGCATCAACGACGCCTATGCAGCCGGGGCGTTCATGCTGCCATCGACTGGTCGCGTCGTCGCCGTCACCGCAAACTCCGGGGCGAACGACGACCTCCAGAACATCATCAAGGGGTCGCTGTGCGCGTAGGTCGACCGTGAGTGGCGTAAACGGCAAACAGCCTGGTCCTCGAAGGCGCATCGGAGACAGCCTAGGGGCCGATTGTCCCGTCAGGCTGAGCCAGTCGACCCTTCCATGTAACGCCTCTGGCGGGCTATCGGACGATGCTCGCCTGCTCCAGGAGTGCGACATCCGCTCATCGGGGCATGTGAGTGCGCACTCGCACGCGGCGGGGTGGCGCGGTCGGATCCAATTGCAGGGACCGTACCCGACGACCATCGGTCTGAGTGACGTAACACTGCCCACTCCACCGGCACCCGGAGGTGAAGTTCCTTGCACTGCCAGAAGCCATCGCAGCCGTCGAGCAGCTGATAGCCAGCGGCGGCTGGGTGGCGGGCGAAAAGGGACTGCGACTGTGGCAGGTCGCGCGACGCCTTGAAAGCGTGGCGTACATAGGCATCTACGACGCCCTTCACGACGTGAATGGTCGCGAGTATCTCGTCACCACAAAGGCACCCAGCGGCAATCACACGATGTTTTGGTACGTCAGATCCTGACACTACGCATCGTGTAAGCCGGAGGCAGGGCGTTCTCCTCTGCTGCGACGCTCCGCCGCGTCTCCCCGGTCAGGCGGCAGTGGCTGACGCGGTCCCGTCGTCCTCCCCAACTAACTCGACGATTCATGCGGCGAGCATGATCCCGACGAACAGCGTGGCAAGCGCGGTGACTCCCGTGAGCGCCCCGAAGATCGCCATTGCCTTGCGTGAGGCCACTCGAGCGTGCAGATAGGCGGTCACGCCGGAGCCGAGCACCAGGGCGTACTTCAACATCAGGGTGTGCTCGTACGCCGGTCCCTTGTCGCCTTCGGCGACCACGTTCCAGATGCCGGTCAGCACCAAGATCCCGAACGCGGGCCAGGCGATTCGGTTGAAGGCATTGGCGGCGGCCTTCGGCACGTCGGTCCCAGCCGCGCGAAGCGCCGGGACCAGGGCGGCGAGCGTGATCTGGCCTCCAACCCAGACTGTGGCGGCCAGCACGTGCAGGAAGAGGCGCAACGTCTCCAAGTTGACAGAACTCATGCCGCGAAAGCCTGCCACGTCGACGTGGGCCATCCGCGGCGGCGACCCCGATTCCTACTCCCGTTCGACGGGAGCCGATCCGGGCACCTCCAGCACCGCCTCCCGCCAGAGTGCGAGAATGCGTCCCTTGGTCATCTGCCGCCCACCGCAGCGCGTGCGAGCGGCATCCCGCTGCAAACTGGACACAGGCACCTTGCGACGAGCGAGTTCGTTGCAGCGCGGCCCGGCTGGGGCGTGCATGACTTGGAGGCGATGAGACGACACCAGCGCGTCACCCCCGGCGGGGTCAGAGCGAGCGGCTGCGCCGGCGTCAGCGGTGGTACTTC
>JANLYC010000040.1:0-6415 GCA_031365435.1 Nocardioidaceae bacterium | reverse complement strand
CGGGTCTCGAGCATGCGCTGGTGGCTCATCAAGATGGCCTGGATGGCCACCTTGCCGCCAGGCGCCAGGTGCTCGTCGATGGCGGTGAAGTAGCTCGGCCAGAACTCCTCACCCACCGCCTCGATCATCTCGATGGAGACGATGGCGTCGTACTGCCCGCGCACGTCGCGGTAGTCGCAGATCTCGATATGAGCCCGGTCGTCCAGCCGGGCCTCCTTGATGCGCTGGTTGCCGAGCTCGGCCTGTTCGCGGGACAAGGTGATCGATGTGACGGTCGCGCCCCGCTGGGCGGCACGGATCGCCAGGGACCCCCAGCCGCTGCCGATCTCGAGGACCCGGGTGCCCGCGGTGACGCCTGCATAGTCGAGGATGCCGTCGATCTTGCGTCGCTGAGCGCTCTCGAGGTCTTCGTGGTCCAGGTCTTCGAACCAGGCCGACGAGTACGTCATGGTCTCGTCGAGGAACTGCCTGAACAGCTCGTTCGACATGTCGTAGTGCGCCTCGATGTTGGACTTCGATCCGCTCCGGGTGTTGGTCGTGTGGTGCGGGAGCTGCCGGTCGATGAACACGCGTAGCCTGCGCACCGGAGCCGGCACCAGGTCGGCCAGCTTGAGAGCGAACGGGGTGAGGAGGTCGGCCAGGTCGGTGCCCCCGCCAGGTCGCCACTCGCCCGCGACGTACGCCTCGCCGAATGCCATCTTGAGGTCGCGGCCCAGCCTGCGGTAGAACGCCTCCGGCCTGATCACCGCGAAGACCGGGGTTCCGGGCGTGGTCGGTCCCCAGGCCGAGCCGTCAGGGAACGTGAAACGAACGTCGACGCGGCGCGCTGCGGTCCTGACGATGGCGCGCGCGATCCGGCTCGCGGCTGCGTCGTACATCGCCGTCGCGGCGGAGCGTACCGGGCGGGCCGGGTCGTCGACGACCGAGGACGGGGCGCTCACCGGGCTCTGGCTGCCCGAGGTCTTCAACAGGGTCAACGGATGTCCTTCACGTCTTCGGCTGTCCGGCCCAGGCTACGGGCCCGGCTGCGGGGTACGGGTTGGATCCGCGCGGATGGCCTGTGGACAGACCACACGCGACGGACCCGAACTGGGGCAAGGTGGGCCGATGCCGACCCGGGTGCCCACCCACCGCCGCCCGCAGGCCGCGATCCCTCGATCGTGGCGCTGCGTGCTGGCCGTGGGTGTGCTCCTGGTATTCGGCACGGCCGGGGGGGTCGGATTGGTCCTGACCTCGCAGCAAGCTCCGACCGCTGACGTGCGCCAGGGAAGCCGGACGACGTCGTACGCCGCCGGAACCTCTAGCGCCGATGGCGCCGATGGGCGTGCCGTACGCCCTGGGCGGCCGGGGCGGCACCGTCTGTCGACCGCGCCGAGGTGGCTGCGCGTGCTGAACCGTCTCGACCTGCGGAGACAGCAGGCCTGGCGGCGCGGCAGCCCGCAGCGCCTGGCTCGTGTCTTCGCACCCGACAGCCGCGTGTTGCGCCGGGACGCCGCCCACCTGGCCGGCTACGAGCGGCGCGGCCTCCGGGTGCGTGGTGTGGCCATGCGGTACTGGCAGGTCCAGGTCGTGAGCCGACGACGTGGGCTGGTGCGGCTGCGGGTGCTCGACCGTCTCCAGGCGGCGGCGGTGCGAGGTCCGCTGGACTCCCAGATCCGGTTGCTGCCGACCGATCGGCCCAGCCGCCAGCTGATCACGCTCTCTCGAGCCGGCGTGGGTTGGCGGATAGCGGACATCGTCACCTGGACTAGGCATACGCGGCCTCGACCTGACGGATGGCGGTCGGATGAGCGAAGGTGAACCCCGCCTCGAGCAAGCGCGCAGGAAGCACGCGCCGGCTCCCGATGACCACGGTTGCGAGGCCGCCCAACACCCACTTGAGCGGGGTGGCGGGTGCGACCAGCACGGCCGGCCGGTGCAGCTGCGCGGCCAGGATGCGGGTGAACTCCGCGTTGCTGACCGGCTGCGGACCGCTCAGGTTGAACGGGCCGCGCATCGAGTCGTCGCAGATCAGGCGCGTCACCGCGCCCAACCAGTCGTGCATGCTGATCGACGGGAACCACTGTCGGCCGTCCCCGACGCGGCCGCCGATCCCCAGTCGGAAGGGGATACCCAACGCCTTGATCGGTCCGCCGCGCTGGTCGAGGACGGCACTGGTCCGGAGGTTGACGACCCGGCCGCCGGCCTCGCTCGCGCTCGACGTGGCCGCCTCCCACTGACGAACGACCTCGGCGAGGAAACCAGGACCTGTCGTCGCCGTCTCATCGAGCCGGTCGTCGCCACGGTCGTCGCCGTAATAGTCGGCGCCGCTCGCGTTGACCAGGACAGGCTTGTCGGTCAGCGCGGCGATGGATTCGGCCAGGGTCGTCGTGGTCCTGACCCGGCTCTCGAGGATGGCCCGCCGGTACGACGCAGTCCAGGGCCAGTGCACGAAGGGCGCCCCGGCCAGGTTGACCACGGCGTCGGTGTCGCGGAGCAGATCGGTGACCAACGTGCCCGCGTAAGGGTCCCAGCGGACCTCGTCCGGCCGCGGATCGCGCCGCACCAGCCGGGTCACGGCATGGCCTTCCCCGCGCAGGGAGTCGACCAGGGCGCTGCCCAGGAAGCCCGAGCTTCCGGCGATCATGATCCGCATGGGTCAATCCTGCCGTGCTGGAGACGTAGTGACGCATCAGTGGACAGGTTGAGTAAATTCGTCCTCGTGACGACGTATGCCGTGCGCCAGCGAGTGGCCTGTTATGTGACCCGGTCGACCGAGTCGGGACCGGAGCTGCTCGTCTTCGACCATCGTGACGACGACCCCGACGATCCGTCGGGGACCCAGATACCAGCCGGTGGGATGTTGCCGTTCGAGGCCCTCGTGGAGGCGGCCGCACGTGAGACCGGCGAGGAGACCGGCCTCAGTGAGCTGACGTATGCCGGGCAGGTCGGTTTCGTGGAGCGGGGGCTCGACGATCCCGGCGGGCCGTCGATGACGACGTACGTGCACCTGGTGGCCGCCGCAGGCGGGCCGGACGCGTGGGAGCATGCCGTTGACGGCGACGGCGAGGACGCCGGCATGGTCTTCCGCTGCCGGTGGGAGCGGCTGCCCCTGACCTTGGAGCTCGCCGGCGACCAGGGCAGGTTCCTGGACGCCCTCCCCGCCTAGGCGGCGCTCGAGCGGCGACGCGCTAGATGCCCAGCTCGGACTCGAAGTTGGCCTCTTCGAGGCGCTGCTTGATCGTCGAGAGGAAGCGGGCCGCGTCGGCACCATCGACCAGCCGGTGGTCGTACGTCAGAGCCAGGTAGACCATCTGTCGGATCGCGATCGTCTCGCCCAGGTTGGGATCGCTGATCACGACCGGCCGCTTGACGACGGTGCCGGTCCCGAGGATCGCTACCTGTGGCTGGTTGATGATCGGAGTGTCGAACAGCGCTCCCCGGCTTCCGGTGTTGGTCAGCGTGAACGTGCCCCCCGACAGCTCGTCCGGTGAGATCTTGTTGTCGCGCGTGCGAGCCGCCAGGTCGGCGATCTTGCGCGACAGGCCCGCGATCGACAGGTCTCCAGCGTCCTTGATCACCGGAACCAGCAGGCCGCGGTCAGTGTCGACGGCGACGCCGAGGTGCTCACCGTCGTGGTAGGTCACCTCGCCGGCCTCGGTGTCGATCGAGGCGTTGACCTGCGGGTACGTCTTGAGCGCGTCGATGGCGGCCTTGGCGAAGAACGGCAGGAACGACAGCTTGACGCCTTCGCGCTGTTCGAAGCTGGCCTTCACCCGATCGCGCAGCCGTGAGATCGCGGTGACGTCCACCTCGACGACCGTGGTGAGCTGGGCCGAGACCTGCAGGGACTCGACCATGCGGCTCGCGATGACCTTGCGCAGGCGGCTGAGCTTCTCGGTCTTGCCGCGAAGGGCGCTGAGCTCGGGCCGAGGTGCGGCCGGGGCGGCAGGGGCACTTGCCGCCGGCGCCGCGGCCGGCTCTGCCACCTTGGCGGCCTCGGCCGCCTTCGCAGCGGCTTCGAGGACGTCCTGCTTGCGGATCCGACCTCCGACGCCGGTGCCGGTCAGGCTCGACAGGTCGATGCCATGCTGGGAGGCGAGCTTGCGTACCAGCGGCGTCACGTAGTTGCGGCTGTCGCTCTCGGCGGACGCGCTGGAACGGGTGGCTCGGCTCGGCTCCGCCGACGGTTCCGGCCGGGCTGTGTCGGGTGCCGTCTCAGCGGACGCGGCCGGCTCCTCGGGCTGCTCGGGCTCCTCGGCCTGAGCTGGCTGCTCGGGTTCCTCGGCCTGAGCTGCAGGCTCCGGCTCCTCGGCAGGCTCGGGCTCCTCAGCCCGGTGACTACCTTCGCTCTGGCCGGCGTCACCGCGACCGTCGCTCGAGGCTCCGGTGCCGCTACCGATCACGGCCAGCACGGCACCGACGGCAACGGTTTCGTCCTCACCGACCTTGATCTCGAGCAGCTTGCCGGCGACCGGCGACGGGATCTCGGTGTCGACCTTGTCGGTGGACACCTCCAGCAGCGGCTCGTCGACGGCGACGTCGTCGCCGACGGCCTTCAGCCATTGCGTGACGGTGCCCTCGGTCACGCTCTCGCCGAGCTCGGGCAGCTTGACGTCGACGGAGTCACCGGCTGACGAGGAGGTGTCCGCCTGAGCTGCCGGGGCCTGCTCCGAGGGTGCGTCGTGACGTGCGCCTTCGTCGGTTGCGGGGTCAGACGGTGTCTCGTCGGGCTGGACCAGCTGAGTCGACTCCGGCTCGGTCTGCTGCTCACCCTCACCGGGGGAGTCTGCGGTGTCACCGTCGCCGGCCGACGCCTCCTGCGCCGTACTTTCCTCGGACGAGTCGCTGCCACTGTCACCGCTGTCACCGCTGTCGCCGATCACGGCGAGGACGGCGCCCACCTCGACCGTCTCGTCCTCGGCGGCCTTGATCTCGAGGAGCTTCCCGGCGACAGGGGAGGGGATCTCGGTGTCGACCTTGTCGGTGGAGACCTCGAGCAGGGGTTCGTCGACGGCGACGTCGTCGCCGACGGCCTTGAGCCATTGCGTGACAGTGCCCTCGGTGACGCTTTCGCCGAGCGCGGGGAGAGTTACGTCAGTCGCCATGTCGGTCGAGGTCCTCTTCGTCGTATCGATGTCGGTCGTGCATCGCAGGCGTCAGCCTACGGTGTGGTCCGGCGCCCGTCGCGCCCGGCGACGAGCGCCCCGGCCCTGCCAGACACCCTAGTCATCACCCCTGCTGCACGCTCTTCGCGTCCCAGGTCACCCATGCGCGTGCAGTGGCTTGCCCGCAAGCGCCAGGTGCGCCTCGCCGAGCGCCTCGTTCTGGGTCGGGTGCATGTGGACGAGCGAGGCGTCGTCAGCGGGGAAGGCCTCCCAGTTGTAGATCAGCTGGGCCTCGCCGATGAGCTCGCCCACCCGAGCCCCGACCATGTGCACGCCGACGACCGGGCCGTCCTTCTCGCGCACGAGCTTGACGAAACCCTGCGTCTTGAGGATCTGGCTCTTGCCGTTGCCGCCGAGATCGTACGTGAGGGTCTCGACCCGGTCCGCGCCGTAGCGTTCGTTCGCGGCCTCCTCGGTGAGACCGACGGATGCGACCTCGGGGTCGGAGTACGTCACGCGCGGGATGCCGGCCTCGTCGATCGGCGGCGGGTTGAGGCCGGCGATGTCCTCGGCGACGAAGATGCCGTGCTGGAAGCCACGGTGCGCCAGCTGCATGCCGGGCACGATGTCGCCCACGGCGTACACGCCCTCGACGTTGGTGCGCAGGCGGTCGTCGGTGCGGACGAAGCCGCGGTCCATCGTGATGCCCTGTGCCTCGTAGCCGAGGTCGGCGGTGTTCGGTCCGCGGCCGACGGCAACGAGGAGCAGGTCGGCGTCATACGTGTCGCCGGACTCGACGCTCACGCGTACGCCGCTGTCGGTCTTGTCGACCGACGCAAAGGGCGTGGAGGTCTTGAACGTGATGCCGCGCTTGCGAAAGGCGCGCTCGACGGCCTTGGAGGACGCCGGGTCCTCGCTGGCCACCAGTCGGGGGAGGGCCTCGATGATCGTCACCTCGGCGCCCAGCGAGCGCCACGCGCTGGCGAACTCGACACCGATGACTCCGCCTCCCAAGACGATCGCGTGCGCGGGCACGGTCTCGAGCTGCAGCGCGTCCCAGCTGCCGAGGATCCGCTCGCCGTCGAGGTCCAAGCCGGGGAGGCTCTTGGTGTAGGAGCCCGACGCCAGCACCACGTGGGCGCCTTCGTAGCGAGTCCCGTCGACCTCGACGGTGTGGGGGGCGACGAGCGTGCCGTGTCCCTCGATCAAGGTGATGTCGCGGCTCTGCACCAGTCCTTGCAACCCCTTGTAGAGACGGCTGACGACGCCGTCCTTGTAGGCGTTGACGGCGGCGAGGTCGATGCCGTCGAGGGTGGCCGAGATCCCGA
>JANLYC010000637.1:0-6644 GCA_031365435.1 Nocardioidaceae bacterium | reverse complement strand
CTGCTCTGGCTCTTGCTCCGGCTGCATCGGGTCGTCCGCGTTCTGCAGGCGCGAATGCAGCACCTGACGACCCAGCATGATGTGGATCGAGGTCGACTCGACGACGTGGCGAGCGACCAGCGGGCCACCCTTCGTGCGGTCGAGCTCGTGCTTCAGAATGCGCCGGCGCCGCAACCGGCCGCGGAGACCGAGCCTTCCGGGCTGACCGGGCCGACCGGGCCCGCCGGCCAGACCGGGCCTGACACGGCCGAGGCAGCGGTGCCCCTCATCACCGACATCTCGCACCGTCGAGCCGGTGCAGATGCAGATGACCTGACCACGGCCCGCATCGCGTCGGTGACGTTGGGTGGACCGCTCATCAAGGTGGCGGCCTTCTCCCACGGCGTACGCCGGGCCCTTGACGAGGAGCAGCGGATGCGCATCTCGTACGCCGTGCGCAAGGAACTACGACGGCAGCGGAAATTGCGTCGACGCCGGCGCAACGAACAGGCACCCTCGAAGGGATGGATGCGATGAGCAACCAGCCGAGAGGCCGGGCCGACGAGAGAGGAGTGTCACGATGAGCCGCGCGTTCTGGTTCGCCGCGGGTGCTGCCTCGGGTGTTTACACGCTCGTCAAGGCCAAGCGGACTGCGCAGAACTTCACTCCTGACGGGGTCGCGGCGCGGCTCGCGGCGTGGAGTGTCGGGGCGCGGATGTTCAAGGATGAGGTGCTCACGGGCATGGTCGACCGCGAGCGGGAGCTGCGCCAACAGCTGAGCGCAGGTGAGGCGTCGCAGCGGCTGCTCGACGAGGGACGGCGGCCGGGCGAGAAGCGAGCTACCCAGGCGGTGACCGCCGCCTTCGACTCGCACCGAGCGAGCGCCTAGACCGTCCCAGCCTCCGCCGTGCCCACGGCGGGCGAGCAGAAAGCCCTCATTCATGGATACCGCTGAGATCCGCCGCCGCTTCCTGGCGCACTTCCAGAAGCACGACCACACGGTCGTTCCGAGTGCGTCGCTGCTCCTCGACGACCCGAACCTGCTCTTCGTCAACGCCGGCATGGTCCCGTTCGTGCCGTACTTCCTCGGGCAGGAGACGTCGCCGTACGCCCGGGCTGTCAGCGTGCAGAAGTGCATCCGCACCCTCGACATCGAGGAGGTCGGGAAGACGGACCGGCACGGCACGTTCTTCCAGATGAACGGCAACTTCTCCTTCGGGGACTATTTCAAGGACGGCGCCATCGAGATGGCGTGGGACCTGGTCACGAAGCCGCAGTCCGACGGCGGCTTCGGGCTGCCCGAGTCGCGCCTGCACGTCTCGGTCTACCTCGACGACGACGAGTCCGTCGCGATCTGGAAGCGGGTGGCGGGACTCTCCGACGACCGCATCCACCGCCTCGGCATGTCGGAGAACTACTGGTCGATGGGGATTCCTGGTCCCTGCGGACCCGACTCCGAGATCTTCTACGACCGTGGGCCCGACCACGGACCCGAAGGTGACCTCGTCAAGGCCGCGGACCGCTACATGGAGTTCTGGAACCTTGTCTTCATGCAGAACCTGCGCGGACCCGGTACCGGCAAGGACAGCTTCGAGATCCTGGGTGACCTGCCCGAGAAGAACATCGATACCGGCATGGGTCTCGAGCGGATGGCCATGATCCTCCAGGACAAGGGAAGCATCTACGAGGTCGACGAGGTCTATGCCGTGCTCGAGACGGCCGCCGAGCTCTCCGGCAAGAAGTACGGCGACGTCTACGAGGACGACGTCCGGATGCGCGTCGTCGCCGACCACGTCCGGAGTGCGCTGATGCTGATCGGCGACGGTGTCACCCCTTCCAACGAGGCGCGCGGCTACGTGCTGCGCCGCATTCTGCGCCGGGTGGTGCGGTCGATGCGCCTGCTCGGCGTCGAGGACCGTACGCTGCCTGAGCTGCTGCCGGTCGCGCTGGCCAAGATGCGGCTGTCGTATCCCGAGCTGGACGCCGGCTGGCCCCGGATCTCCAGCGTGGCGTATGCCGAGGAGGACGCGTTCCGTCAGACTCTCAAAGCAGGCACCGCGATGTTCGACTCGGCCGCGACCCAGACCCGTCAGCAGGGCAGCCACGAGCTCTCGGGCGATCGTGCGTTCCAGCTGCACGACACCTTCGGCTTCCCGATCGACCTGACTCTCGAGATGGCCGCCGAACAGGGCCTGACCGTCGACGAGGTCGGTTTCCGAACCCTGATGGCCGAACAGCGTCAACGTGCCAAGGCCGATGCCCAGGCCAAGAAGGGTCAGCACAGCGACACGACGTCCTACCGCGAGATCGCCGACCGGATGGGTCACTCCGTCACCTTCACCGGGTATGACGAAGTGGTCTCCGAGGCGACCGTGACGGGTCTCGTGACCGACGAGGGCACGACCGAGCAGGTGGGGGAGGGCCAGACCGTCGAGATCGTGCTCGACCGCACCCCGTTCTACGCCGAGGGGGGCGGTCAGCTGGCCGACCAGGGCGTCATCACGCTCGACAACGGTGCGCAGCTCGAGGTGCTCGACGTGCAGACACCGGCCCGCGGCGTGATCGTCCACAAGGCCAGGGTGCTGTCGGGTGAGGTGGTCCGCGGTGTCGGCGCGCACGCGGTCGTCGACGTCGAACGACGCAAGTCGATCAGCCGTGCACACACGGCCACCCACATGGTCCACAAGGCGTTCCGCGAGGCACTCGGAGACACCGCCACCCAGGCCGGCAGTGAGAACGCCCCGGGCCGGTTCCGCTTCGACTTCTCCGCGACCGGCGCCGTGCCCGAATCCGTGCTGCACGATGTCGAGGCACGCGTCAACGACGTCGTGCTGTCCGACCTCACGGTCGAGGCCGACCTGATGTCGCAGGACCGGGCCCGCGCCATCGGCGCGCTGGCGTTGTTCGGCGAGAAGTACGGCGACGAGGTCCGGGTGATCTCCGTCGGCGACTGGGCCAGGGAGCTGTGCGGTGGCACCCATGCCGGCAGGTCCGGCCAGCTCGGTGTGATCAAGCTCCTGGGCGAGTCGTCCATCGGCGCCGGCGTACGCCGGGTCGAGGCGCTCGTCGGTGCGGACGCCTACCGCTTCCTCGCGCGGGAGCACGTGCTCGTCGCCCAGCTCACCGACGTGCTCAAGGTGCGGCCAGAGGAGCTGCCCGAACGCGTGCACGACCTGATCGAGCGCCTGCGGTCGGCAGAGAAGGAGATCGAGCGCGTCCGGGTGGCGTCGTTGCTCTCGAACGCCGGCGAGCTCGCAGCCACGGCGCGTGACGTGTTCGGGGTCCGCTATCTCGGCCATGTGGCAGCTGGCGCAGGCGCCAGCGACGTACGCCGGCTGGCGCTCGACGTGCGCGGCCGCCTCGGCAACGACGCTCCGGCCGTCGTGACCGTGATCGGGTCGGGCGACGGAAAGCCGTCCGTGGTCATCGCCCTCAACGACACCGCCCGGGCCTGGGGTCTCACGGCAGGTTCGCTCGTCAAGGTCGCCGCGACGACCCTGGGGGGTAGCGGAGGTGGCAAGGACGACGTCGCCCAGGGTGGTGGCACCGACGCGTCGGCAGCGCCGCAGGCTCTCGACGAGGTCGAGCGTGCCATCGGACAGCGCGTGACGAGCGTCTGACCGCGACGACGATGCGACCTGACGAGTCGGCCCGAACGGCCGACCTGCCCGGACCCCGGCGCGGCGTACGGCTGGGCGTCGACGTCGGCGACGTGCGCATCGGGGTGGCACGGTGCGACCCCGACGGCATGATCGCGACACCGGTCGAGACCGTGCGTCGTGGCCAGGGTGATCTGGCCAGGCTGGCGGCGATCGTGGCCGAGGAAGGGGCGATCGAGGTTGTCGTCGGGCTGCCGGTGTCGATGTCCGGGCGCGACGGCCCGGCCGCCGTCAAGGCCCGCGCCTTCGCCGCCGACCTGGACTCGGTCCTGAACCCCGGCACGGTCCGCACAGGAGGTGAGCCGGCGTCCCGGGCGGTCCCGGTTCGCCTCCTCGACGAGAGATTGACTACGGTGAGCGCGGAACGCGTGCTGCGCGAGCGAGGCCGGAAGGGCTCGAAACAGCGGTCGGTCGTCGACCAGGCGGCCGCCGTGGTGATCCTGCAGCATGCCATCGATACCGAACGGTCGACGGGGAGACCGCCTGGGCAGGAAGTAGGCCATTGAGCGACCTGGGAGTTGGAGGGCTGCGCGCCAGCGGCCATCGCGCGACGACGAAGCGCGCACGTGGCTGTGTGCCGGTGCTGATCGCGCTCCTGGTGATCGCGGTGCTGGCCGGCTTCGCCTACGTGAAGGGCGTCGACTTCATCAAGGCGCGGCTGTCGGGTCCGGAGGACTACTCGGGATCCGGGGTGAACCCGACCGTCAAGGTCGAGGTCAAGGCGGGTGACACCGCCACCGACATCGGGAACACGCTCTACGACAAGGGCGTGGTCAAGTCCGTCGGCGCCTTCACCGACGCGGCCAGTGCTGACCAGCGATCGCTGAGCATCCAGGTCGGTTCCTACCTGCTCAAGTCGAAGATGTCGGCCCGAAGCGCACTCGAGGTCCTGGTCAACCCGGCCGCGATCATCAAGAACCCCACGGTGACGATCCCCGAGGGGCTGCGGGCTCAAGAGATCCTGGCGGCCATCGCCAAGCAGACCGACCTGACCCCCAAGGCGCTCAAAGCGGCGTACGACGACACCGCGGCACTCGGGCTGCCCGACTATGCGAAGGGTGACCCGGAGGGTTACCTCTTCCCGTCGACGTACGACGTCAAGAAGAGCACCACGGCCGCGGGGTTGCTGCACGAGATGGTGGCGAAGTTCGTGAGTGAGGCCGAGGCGCTCGGGCTCGAGAAGCAGGCCGCCGCGCTCGGCGAGTCACCCACCGACATCGTCACGATCGCCAGCCTGGTGCAGGCGGAGTCCCCGCCCGACGACATGGCCAAGGTCGCCAGCGTGGTCTACAACCGCCTCGCTGCGGGGATGCCGCTGCAGTTCGACTCGACGTTGCACTACGCCATCGACAGCCGCGGCGAGATCCAGACCTCCAGCGACCTGCAGAACCTCGACTCGCCGTACAACACCTACAAGCTGACCGGGCTGACACCGACACCGATCGACTCGCCCGGCGAGGCCGCGCTCAAGGCTGCGCTCGAGCCCGCGAAGACCGACTACCTGTACTTCGTGACGGTCAACCTGGCCACGGGCGAGACGAAGTTCGCAGCCACTCTCGCAGAGCACAACCGCAACGTCGCCGAGTACAGGAAGTACTGCGAGACCTCGGATGCCTGCTGACCCAGGCGATGCGGGTCCGCAACAACGGTGTGCGGTTCTCGGCAGTCCGATCAGCCACTCGCGATCTCCGGCGCTGCACCGGGCGGCTTATGCGGCGCTCGGGTTGCCCTGGCAGTACGACGCCCGCGAGGTCACGGCCGACCAGCTGCCCGAGTTCGTCCGCGGTCTCGGGGTGGAGTGGCGGGGGTTGTCGCTGACGATGCCGCTGAAGCTCGCCGCCGGCGTACTGTGCGCGACCGTCGAGCCGGCAGCTGCCCAGGTGGGCGCCGTGAACACGATGGTGCGCGGCGAGGATCGCCAGTGGTGTGGCTACAACACCGACATCGGCGGCTGCGTCGATGCCCTCCGTGCCGCTGGGGTCGACCGCGTCGACTCCGCGGTGATCGTGGGAGCCGGCGCCACGGCCCGGTCGGCGCTGGCGGCGGTGGCCGATCTCGGAGCCCGCCGGGCACAGGTGCTCGCGAGGTCGGTCGAGCGAGCCGGCGGTCTGGTCACCCTCGGACGTGAGCTCGGCGTCGAGGTCGCTGTGTCGCGGCTGGGCGACCCCGGCAGACAAGATCCTGTCGACGTCCTGGTGTCGACGATTCCTGCGGCCGCACAGAACACGTACGCAGCTGAGGTGGCAGGTCGAGCGCCCGTGATCCTCGACGTCGTCTACGACCCGCCGCTGACGCCGTTGCTGCTGGCGGCGCAGCGGCGGGGTGCGGTCGGCATACCCGGTCTCGAGCTGCTGCTGCACCAGGCGGGGCGCCAGGTCGTGCTCATGACGGGCGTGGCCGACGCCCCCGTCGAGGCGATGCGAGACGTGCTGCGCTGAGACCGGTTGATGCGGTCAGGCGAGGCCGTCGGGGTGCATGCTGAGAGTGTGAGCGACGCGGTTGGACCGGCTCCCGGGCAACCCCAGCGCCCTGCCCTGCGTGGGAGGGGTATGACAGACGTCCCCGGTGTGCCGGCCGACCTGACCCGTCGCGCCGTGCTTCAGGCTGCGATCGCGTCGACCGCGCTGCTGACCGCGGGCTGCACCTCGCCACGGGCACGCGATGGTGCCGCGCCTTCGTCGACAAGCGGCAGCCCGCCGGACCGCGGCGCCGCGGCGACCGGCGGGAGCGTGTCCGGCGGCCCGACCCGTGCCGACTGGCGAGCGCTGGCCGCCTCGATCGGCGGGGAGGTCGTGCGGCGCTACGCGCAGGACTACGACAGCGTGAAGCAGCTGTTCGATCCCCGCTTCGACAACTCCCATCCGCTCGCGATCGTGGAGGCGGCGTCCGCCCATGACGTCAAGGAGGCGATCGTGTTCGCGCGGCGGTTCGACCTGGCCGCGCGGCCGCGGGCCGGTGGACACTCCTACGTCGGCGCTTCGACGGTGAGCGGGTGGGAGTTGTCGA
>JANLYC010000594.1:0-3410 GCA_031365435.1 Nocardioidaceae bacterium | reverse complement strand
CAGGCGCTCGCGGCAGGCTCGGCGGTCGGTGTGGTGGCGGACAACGCCGACCCCGCAACTCCGGATGCGCTGATCGCGGCCGCCGAGCAGACCTACGGCCGCCTCGACGGAGCATTGATCAGCGTGGGTGGCCCCATCGCCGGCACAGCCATGGAGCGCACCGACGACGAGTGGACGCAGGCGTTCCACGCGGTCTTCCTCGGCGCAGTCCGACTCGCCACCTCGGTCGCTCGCCAGCTGCAGAACGGCGGTTCGATCGCGTTCGTGCTGTCGACCTCCGTGAAGCAGCCGCTCAGCTCCTTGGCCATCTCCAACGGACTGCGTCCGGGCCTGGCCATGCTGGCGAAGAACCTGGCAGACGAGCTCGGGCCGGACGGGATCCGCGTCAACGGGTTGATGCCCGGACGGGTCGACACCGAGCGCGTACAGGAGCTCGACGGCCGGGCTGTCGACCCCGAGGCGGCGCGGCGAGCTGCGGGCGAGAGCATCCCCCTGCGTCGTTACGGCGAGCCGGCTGAGTTCGGCCGGGCGGCCGCTTTCCTGCTGTCGCCGGCGTCGTCGTACATCACCGGGGTCATGCTGCCCGTCGACGGCGGGCTCACTCGCGGGCTGTGACGGTGGCCGGTTCCGGGGATGCCGACCGTGGCTGCGCCTTGGTGCCGGTGCGTTCGGCATACGCGAAGTACACCCAGAAGCCGACCGCCAGGAGTCCGAAGAACCACCACTGGATGCCGTAGAAGAAGCTCGGCCCCCCGCTGAGGTCGGGCGGGTCCGCCCGCGCCGGGCTGGGTTTCACGGTCGCAGACTCGTTGGTGAGGTCGAGGAAGCCCTGGTAGAGCGGGTAAGGCAGCGTCGGAGCGATGGCCACGGACGAGATCGAACGCACCGAACCGTCGGACGGCGTGACGCGGTTGCCGCTGTCGCTGGCGTCCTGCCGCACCCAGCCGGTGACCGTCACGGTCGAGCCGGGGGGAGCGGGCAGGGCGTTGGCCTGGTTGCCGTTGCCGGCGGTCTGCAACCAGCCGCGGTCGACGAGGACAGCGGCGCCTGACGCCGTGACCAACGGCGTCACGACGTCGATGCCCGGGGCTCCGGACCGGGTGCGGTACAGCACGGCGATCTGGTGATCGGCGTCGTAGCTGCCACTCACCTCGACGCGCCGCCACTGGTCGCTGTCTGCGGGGGGCGCGGTCGTGCTCATCACTGCGTCGAGGGGAGCGGGCTCGGCCCCGAGGTTGGCGCTGGTCCGGGCGTTGCTGTCGTGCCGCTCGGCGTACCGGTGGAACTGCCAGCGTCCGAGCTCATAGCAGCTGAACGACACGACGAGTACCGCCAACAGCAGACCGAGCCAGCGGCGTGACAGCAAGAAGCGGTACGACGTGGGTCGTGCGGGAGCCGCCGAGGTGGACTCGGGCGTGGTCTTCGAGGTGGACACAGCACAGCCAACGTAACCCGACGGCCGCACCGACAGCGCGCCGGGAGCCCGAAGACCACGTAAGGTGGCCTGGTGACGAGCTCGCCGACACACCTGCCGACAAACCTGCTGCCGCTGGCCGACCCCTACGGCCGGGTGGCGACCGACCTTCGGGTCTCCCTGACCGACCGGTGCAACCTGCGGTGCTCGTACTGCATGCCGGCCGAGGGGCTGGACTGGTTGCCGAACGCCGAGGTGCTCACCGACGACGAGGTCGTCCGACTCATCGACATCGCCGTCACCCGACTGGGTGTGCAGCAGATCCGCTTCACGGGAGGCGAGCCGCTGATCCGGCGAGGCTTCCCCGACATCGTCGCCCGCACCGCTGCGCTCGACCCCCGGCCCCGCATCGCCGTGACCACGAACGGCATCGGCCTCGAGCGCATCGCGCCGGCGCTGGCGGCCGCGGGGCTCGACCGCGTCAACGTCAGCCTCGACACGGTCCGGGCAGACACGTTCAAGGCGATCACGCGCCGCGACCGTTTCGATGACGTCGTGCGAGGTCTGCACGCCGCCCACGTCGCGGGCCTGGCTCCGGTGAAGGTCAACGCCGTGCTGTTGCGCGGGCACAACGAGGACCAGGCTCCCGAGCTGCTGCGCTGGTGCATCGAGAACGGCTTCGAGCTCCGGTTCATCGAGCAGATGCCGCTCGACGCGCAACATGGCTGGAGCCGTGACCTGATGATCACCGCCGATGAGATCTTCGCCTCGCTCGAGACCAGCTTCGACCTCACACCGCATCCCGACGAGCGAGGCAGTGCGCCGGCCGAGCTGTTCCTCGTCAACGGCGGTCCGGCCACGGTCGGCGTGATCGCGTCTGTCACGCGGCCCTTCTGTGGGGACTGCGACCGGGTCCGTCTCACGGCGGACGGACAGGTGCGCAACTGTCTGTTCGCCCGGGAGGAGTCCGACCTGCGGACGCCATTGCGGGACGGAGCCGACGACGAGGTCATCGCAGAGCGCTGGCGGGCCGCCATGTGGACGAAGCGACCCGGGCACGGGATCGACGACCCGTCATTCCTTCAGCCGGCGCGCCCGATGAGCTCGATCGGGGGCTGACGCGGCCCCTGCTCGTTCACGGGGCGATGCGCTCGGTGCCGCGCATGAAGCCGCGCGCGGAGAGGAACTGGGTCAACGACAGTTCGTGCTCGTCGCACGCGAGCCAGGTCTTGCGCCGATCAGGCGTGTGGATCTTGGGGTTGTTCCAGAGCAGTGCGACGGTCGCCGGTTGCCGGCAGCCCCTCGCCGAGCAGCTGACCGGCTCATCGGTGCTGGGGGGCGCTGGCTCGCTCATGACACCTCCGCTGGGTGATTCAGGTTCCGGACCCGGACAAGGGTGATGCCGGACAGCCACGGGGGGAAGCGGTCCGGCATCACGGCAGGTTTGCAGACGGGGGAGTCAGCTCACCTTCGCCGGTCAGTGTGCCATGGACCGGCCATACGGTCTAGACCTTGTGCGATGGCGTCACATCGCCGTGGCCGCTCTCGAGGGCGGGGTGCTCTTCCACCACGAAGCGCGGCGGTCCTGGGCGGCTGCGCCGGTCGGTCGCGTTCGCGAGGACAACGGCGACATACGGCAGGAAGACTGCGCCGAAGACGAACACCCAACGCACCGGACCGTCGGTGACGACCGCGAGCACGAAGCACACCGTTCTGATGCCCATGGACATCAGGTAGCGCCGCTGGCGCCTGCGGAGGTCATCGGAATGGCTGGTGCGTGCCGAGGTGATGCTGACTGGCTGTTCCTGGTGCTGAGTCACAGGCTTTCTCCTTGTCCCCACGGTACGCCGACATGTCACGCCGTTCACGGGACCCCTGGCGTTGCACAACTTCGCCGCAGGGGCGACTGACGCGCCATGATGGGTCTGACGAGTTCCGTCCCATCAGGAGGTTCACCGTGTCGAACCGTACGTATCGCGTGACCGAGGTCGTCGGG
>JANLYC010000555.1:0-8720 GCA_031365435.1 Nocardioidaceae bacterium | reverse complement strand
CGATCGAGCCGCGCGTGCTCCTGCTCGACGAGCCGCTGTCGGCACTGGATGCAAAGGTCCGCGCCCAGCTGCGCGACGAGATCCGCCGGGTGCAGGTCGAGGTCGGCACGACCACGCTGTTCGTCACGCACGACCAGGAGGAAGCGCTGGCCATGGCGGATCGCGTCGGGGTGATGAAGGCCGGGCAGCTCGAGCAGGTTGCTCCCCCCGAAGAGCTGTACGTGCGGCCGGCCACCCAGTTCGTCGCTGAGTTCGTCGGGCTGACCAACCGGCTCCGGGCGCAGGTTGCCAACGGCAAGGCGCAGGTCTGTGGCGTCGAGATCCCGACGCTCGACGGTTCCGTCGCTTCGGGGGAGGGGACGGCGCTGGTGCGGCCGGAGGCAGTGCGCGTCGACCCGTCCGGACACGACAGCAACGGCGTCGTGGTCGCCTCGAGCTTCCTGGGTGCCATCTCCCGTATCACGGTCGAGCTCGACGAGGGCGTCACGGTGGTCTCGCAGGTGCCGCGCACCACGGCGCCCGGAGTTTCCCTGGGTGACCGGGTGTCCATCGTGGTCGACGCGACGCCCGTGCTGGTGGTCGCCGAGTAGCACTCTTCCCGTCAGCGGAGCCGACCGACGAACTGCAGGCAGGCCGGTCGGATCTGTCCCGCCTGTATGGCGGCCAACTCGTCGTCGCGAGTGGCGTCGAGGTCAGTGAAGAAGTACGGCCCCTCGTGCAGCTCGAGCGTGTCGAACCGTTGCTGCAGCGCATCGAGCACGACGTGGCCGGGGTGCAGCCCCGCCTCCTCGGTCCAGGCACGGAAGTAGGCGTCCCAGGGCTGCCCCGACTCTCGCCAGCCCTCGGCAAGGTGGTGCAACCAGGCATGGTGTTCGTGAGCGCCCGGGTCGTCCGGGTGGCCGTGGTCGTCCGGGTGGCCGTGGCCGGGCTCGCCGGACCCGGTCTGCGCGCTGAGCCTCGCGAAGCACCATTGCGCGGTCGCCTCGTCGAACCGTTCGCTTGCCCACTCCAGGACGACGATGAGACCTGGGGGTGCAAGGCGACCGGCCACCAGATCGAGCACCTCGGACACGTCGTCGACGTGATGCAGCGACAGGCTCGCCACGACCGCGTCGGCCGGCTGGTCGTCGGCATACTCCTCGAAGGTGACCGTCCGGAACAGAGGTCCGGCCGGTGCCTCGGGGTCGACGCCGATCGCGTCATAGCCCGCCGCGGCCAGGGCTGGCACGAAGCCGCCGAGGGAGCCGCACCCGACCTCGACGATGTGCGCGGGCGGCTCAGGAAGCTGGGAACGCACGAACGGTAGCATCGCCGTCAGCCACGGATCGTCCGCGATGGGGGTCCTGTCGGTCATGTCGAGCCTCCTTGCCGGCAAGGGACCGGATCACGCCGACATTCTGCAGCAGGCGCGGGTCAGTCATACTTTGCCCATGCACCAGTTGTCGTCGTTGGACGCGCAGTTCCTCCATGTCGAGTCGGCGACCACGGTGGGCCACGTCGGCAGCCTGATCCTGCTCGACCCTGCCCAGGCCCCGGGCGGCGAGCTCTCGCTCGAGCGGCTGCGTGACGTGCTCGAGCCTCGGCTCCATCTGGCGGCGCCGCTGCGGCAACGGCTGGTCATGGTGCCGCTCGGCCTCGGGCGTCCGTACTGGGTCGACGACCCTGAATTCGACATCGAGTTCCATCTGCGCGAGATCGGCCTGCCCGGTCCGGGTGACGACGTCCAGCTCGGGGAGCAGGTGGCCCGGATCCATGCCCGGCCGCTGGACCGGACCCGTCCCTTGTGGGAGATGTACCTGATCCACAACGTCTCCGGCGGCCGGCAGGCGCTGTACGCGAAGGTCCATCATGCCGCCATCGACGGTGTCTCGGGCGCCGAGATCCTGGCCACGATCATGGACGTGACGGTCGAGCCGCGCGTCGAAGAAGAGCCGGACGAGCTCTGGGACCCGCCGCCGCTGCCATCCGCCGGCGTCCTGATCAGCCGGGGCCTGGCGGCGATGGCGACCCAGCCGTTGGACGTGATGCGGACGCTGCCGAAGTCGCTGCCGCACCTGGCCGGACTACCCGGCGCTGGCTTCGTGCCCGGCGCCAAGGCGGTCAGCGACGTGGCGGACTCGTTGCTCAAGATGGCATCGGCAGGTTCGCTGGGCCGCACGGTCGAACGTCGTACGCTGGCGACTCCCCCGACTCCGTTGAATGGTGCCATCACCGCACACCGGCGCTTTGCCTATGGCTCGCTGCCCCTGGCCGAGATCAAACAGGTCAAGAACGCGTTCGACATGACGGTCAACGACGTGGTGATGACCTTGTGCACGTCGGCACTTCGGCGTTGGCTGCTCGACCACGACGGCCTGCCGGACAGGCCGATCGTGGTGGCGGTACCGGTGTCGATCCGCACCGACGACCAGGCCGGGTCGAACGGCAACCAGGTCTCGGTGATGCTCGCCGAGCTGCCGACGCATGTTGCCGACCCGCATGAGCGGCTCGTCGGGGTGCAGCTCGCCATGGCCGAGGCGAAGGAGCAGTTCGAGGCTGTGCCTGCGAGCATCCTCCAGGACCTGGCGGCTGCGATCCCCACCGCGTTGTCCGGGTTGGCAGCGCGCGCGATCTTCAGCATGGTGACGGTGGGGGCGTTCCCCTTCAACCTGTTCGTCTCCAACGTGCCGGGGCCGCAGCTGCCCCTGTACATCGGTGGGGCCCGGGTGCTCGGTGTCTATCCCGCCTCGGCGATCACCGATCTCACCGGAGCCTTGAACATCACCCTGTTCTCGTATGACGGCATGCTCGACTTCGGGCTGATCGCCTGCCGGGAGCTGGTCCCGGACGTGTGGCACCTGATCGGGTACCTGCGGGACGCCCTCGACGAGCTCCTTGCGCTGGTCGACTGACCTCGCGCGCGCAGGTGGCCGTCCTGCTCGCGCCGCGGATGCCACCCGGTGATGTCGCTAGGAAGCCCGCCGGGACCGGGCCCTGTCATCGTCTGATCGAGGGGCGGGCGCGGACCCTGCACGCCGCGCGGTGCGCTCGATGCCGTCGGCGAACGTCGGCCAGAGCGGCCGTGGCAGGTCGTGGCCCATGCCGGGGATGAGCAGCAGCTCGGCGCCGGGGATCGACTGGGCCGTGGGCCCTCCCCCCCACACCTGGACGAGTCGGTCGGCCAGCCCAAGGCTTACGAGCGCGGGTACGTCGACCTGGTGCAGTGCGGCAGCGCGGTCCGGCTGGGTGACGACGGCCTGCATCTGCCGGAGCACGCCGGCGGTGCTGACGCCCCGGTCGAAGGTGTCACCTGCCCGCTGCCGGATCTCGTCGGGCGGCGTCGGGTAGCCGGGCGACCCGATGGCGGCCCAGGTGCGGACCGACTGTTCGATGAAGGATGCTCGCTGGTTGCGACCGCGGCCCAGCAGTCGCGGGAAGAGTCGCGGATCCTGCCAGCCGACCGAGCGCTTGCCGGTGGTGGACATGATCGACACCAGGGACCGAACCCGGTCGGGGTGGTCGATGGCCATGGTCTGAGCGATCATGCCGCCCATCGATGCGCCGGTCACATGGGCCTGGGCGACGCCGAGATGGTCGAGCAGACCGACGGCATCCGCGGCCATGTCGCTGAGCGTGTAGGGCGGCTGGGTCTTGCCGAGGACAAAAGCCCGCAGCACGTCCGTGCGGCTCGCCGCCAGGTCGTGCAGCTGCGTCGACCGGCCGACGTCACGGTTGTCGAACCGGACCACATGGAAACCGCGGCGCGCGAGCAGCTCACAGAGCTCGGGGTTCCACCAGGTCAGCGGCCCGGCCAGGCCCATGATGAGGATCAAGGTGGGGTCGTCAGGGTCGCCGAAGGTGTCGTAGCAGAGGCTGACGTCGCCGTTGACGACGGCAGTCTGCTCCAGGCTGCGCTGCACCGGTCCCTGCCTCCTTGCGCTCGGCGGCCTCTTGTTACCGACCAGTATACAAAATCGCGGAGACGTGGGGGGTCAGGTTGATGGCCGCAGGGTTCCGGACGGCTTCGCCGGGCGGACGCACGCGCTCGTCAGGCGTGCTCGAAGTCGACCGCGGCGTAGCTGCTGAGCTTCTCGAACCGATGCTCGCTGGTGATCGACCGGATCGTGCCGCTGCGTGAGCGCATGACCAGGGAGTGGGTGACGGCGCCGCCGTGGGCATAGCGGACTCCGCGGAGCAACTCACCGTCAGTGATGCCGGTGGCGACGAAGAAGCAGTCGTCGCCGGCCACCAGCTCGTCGTTGGACAACACCTCGTCGAGCTTGAGCCCGGCATCGATCGCCTTCTGCCGCTCGTCGTCATCGGTCGGCCACAGCCGGCCCTGGATCACCCCGCCGAGCGACTTCATCGCGCAGGCGGTGATGATGCCCTCCGGCGTACCACCGATTCCGAGCAGCAGGTCGATGCCGGTGTCAGGCCGGGCAGCCATGATGGCGCCGGCGACGTCGCCATCGGTGATGAACTTGATCCGGGCACCCGTCGCGCGGATCTCGTGGATCAGCCGGTCATGTCGGGGCCGGTCGAGCACGACGACCGTGATGTCGTCGACGGAGCTGCCCTTGGCTTTGGCGGTGCGACGGATGTTCTCGGCCACCGGAAGGCGGATGTCGACGACGTCGGCCGCCTCGGGACCGGTGGCGAGCTTCTCCATGTAGAACACGGCGGACGGGTCGTACATGGAGCCGCGAGGAGCTACGGCCATCACCGCGACGGCGTTCGACATCCCCTTGGCGGCAAGGGTTGTTCCGTCGATGGGGTCGACCGCGACGTCACACTGCGGGCCGGTGCCGTCTCCCACTTTCTCGCCGTTGAAGAGCATCGGTGCGTTGTCCTTCTCGCCTTCACCGATGACGACGACCCCGTCCATGCCGACGGTGCCGATCAGTGCGCGCATGGCGTTGACGGCGACCCCGTCGGCCCCCTCCTTGTCACCGCGGCCCACCCAACGACCGGCCGCCATCGCGGCGGCCTCCGTGACGCGCACGAGCTCCATGGCGAGGTTGCGATCAGGCGCGTCGCGTGGCGTCTCGAGCGGATGTCCGATGGGGGCGGTGGGCAAGGACTCTGACACGGAGGCTCTCTTCGTCGGCGGGTGAGCCTGATGGTAACGAAAGCGCGGCCGTGCGTCTGCCCGGCCGAGTCGGCGGGCCGGGACCGCGAGCTTCGCAGGCCCGCACGTCAGGCGGGATAGATGGTGACCTCGGTGGCTTTGACCGAGGCCCAGATCTGTCGCCCCGGCACCAGCTTCAGCGTTGCCACTGCGGCAGGCGTGATGTCTGCAAGCAACGGCACTGCGGCGTCGATCTGGACCCGCACAGCGTCGCCATGCGGCGCGATCGACGTGATGGCGCCTCGCCAGACATTGCGGGGGCTACCGCTCGGTTGTTCGCCGAAGAGGCTGACGGCTGATGGCGAGAACGCGGCGAAGGCCGGGCCGGACAGCGGCTCGGCGGCCATCAGCGTGGCTCCCGATCCGACGTCGATGGCACCGTTGACGGCAGTACCTCGGACGAGGTTGAGCCCGACGAGGGCCGCCACGTGGTGCGTGCGCGGCTGGGCTGCCACGTCACCCGGCGTACCGGTCTGTGCGATCGACCCCTGGTCGAGCACCACCAGCCGGTCGGTCATCACCATCGCGTCCAGCGCCGTATGGGTGACGACCACGCACATGCCGCGGAAGTCGAGCAGATGGCGTCGCAGCTGGGTCCGCAACCCCATGGCGCCGGCGGCGTCGAGAGCAGCCGTGGGCTCGTCGAGCAGCAGCAGGCGGGGCTCGGCGGCGAGGGCGCGCGCGATGGCGACCCGCTGGGCCTGGCCGCCGGACAGCTGGCGGGGGCGGCGGTGGGCGAGGTCGGCGATCTCGAGCCGCTCGAGCCACGCCAGCGCGCGGGTCCGCGACTCACCACGTGACGAGCCGGTCGACCGCGGTCCAAAGGCGACGTTGTCGAGCGCGCTGAGGTGAGGGAAGAGCAGATGATCCTGGAAGACGAACCCGACCGAGCGTTCGTGAGCCGGGACGTGCACGAAACGGCTCGACAACACTGCACCGTCGACGCTGATCGTGCCGTCGTCCACCGGGAGCAGCCCGGCGAGCGCACGGAGCGTGGTCGACTTGCCCGCACCGTTGGCCCCGATCAGGCCGACCACCTCTCCGGGTGAGGCGGCGAGCTCGATCGTCGTCGTATGGGCCAGCCGGCGTACGACGAACTGGGCGTCCAGGGTCATCCACTCACCGGGCTGCGCCGGAGAGCCAGCGTTCGCGGAGAAGGGCGAGCACCGCTACCGAGACCACGATGAGGACCAGGCTCAACGCGATCGCGGCGTCAGGGTTGCTCTGAAAGCTCAGGTAGATCGCCGACGGCATCGTGCGCGTCGTACCAGGGAAGTTGCCGGCGAACGTGATCGTGGCGCCGAACTCACCGAGCGCCCGCGCCCAGCACAGGACAGCTCCAGCGACTACTCCGGGCATGGCCAGGGGAAGCGTGACGCGGCGGAAGGTGGACCAGCGAGAGGCACCGAGGGTTGCTGCGGCGTCGTCATACCGTTCGTCCGATGCGCGGAAAGCGCCCTCGACGCTGATGACGAGGAACGGCAGGGCGACGAACGTCTGGGCCATGACGACGGCGGTGGTCGTGAAGGGCAACGTGAGACCGAAAGCGAGGTCGAGCTGTTTGCCGATCAGGCCGTTGCGGCCAAAAGCCATCAGCAGGGCGACGCCGCCGACGACCGGGGGTAGGACCAGCGGCAACGTCACGAGTGCGCGCACGAAGCGGCGGCCGTAGAAGGTCGTGCGGGCCAGCAGCCAGGCCAGGGGCACTCCTAGGACCAGGCAGATCGCCGTCGACGCCAACGTGGTCCGCAGGCTCAGCAGCAGCGCGTCGCGTGCCTCGGCGCTGGACAGGTCGGCGGCGAGCGAACCCCAGGGTGCGCGTGCGAACACGGCCACGATGGGGATCGCGAGGAAGGACAGCGCCAGCACTGCCGGTACGGTCAGGCCGAGCGGTGATCGTCCGCGTACCTGTCGGGTGCCGACGGTCACGGTGCCGCCCCGAAGCCGGCCGCGGTCAGCACTCCCTGACCAGCCTGGGACGTCACGAGCTGGATCCACTGCTTGGCGAGTTCGGTCTCGGCCGAACCCTTGACCACGCCCATGACGTAGGAGTTGACGACGTTGTCGTCCGGCCCGATGTCGACGGTGGACACGTCCGTGCCGGCGGCCTGAGCATCGGTGACGTACACGATGCCGGCGTCTGCCTCGTCCAGCGTGACCTTGGTGAGGACCGCCTTGACGTCCTCCTCGAGAGACCTGGGTTTGGTCGTGATCCCGGCGTTGGCGAGGATCGTCGCGGCAGCGGCACCGCACGGCACGGACGGGTCGCACACCACGAAGTCGGCATCCTGAAGATCGGCCAGCGAGGTGACCTGGCCCGGGTTGTCGGGCGGCGTCACGATGACCATGGTGTTGGTGGCGAACGGCGTCGGGCTGCCGTCGAGGTCACCCGCGTCGGACACGATTCCGATGCTCTTGTCGTCGGCCGTCGCGATCACGTCAGCGGGTGATCCCGAGGTGATCTGCTGGGCGAGTGCGCTGCTCGAGCCGAACGAGATCTGGACCTTGACTCCGGGGTGGTCCTTCTCGAAGTCCGCCTCGAGGCTGGTGAACGTCTCAGTCAGCGAGGCGGCGGCGAACACGGTCAGGGTCTGCTGGTTGCTGTCGTTGCTGCACCCGGCGAGGACCGAGAACAGCAGCGCAAGGCCTGCGCACGCGGCTGCCAGCGGGAACGACCAGGATCGACGGTCGGCGGTCATGCCGGCACCTCCACGACGACGTTGGTGGCTTTGATGGACGCGACGGCGACCACACCGGGATCGAGGCCGAGCGCGTCGGCGGCTTCGCGGCTCATCAGCGAGACGATCCGGTAGGGACCGCAGCACAGCTCGACCTGCGCCATGACGGTGTCGCGCTTGACCTCGGTGACGATGCCACGCAGGTGGTTGCGGGCGCTGACGCGGTGCGAGGCGGCCTCGGCTCCGTCGGCCGGGATCTCGGCCAGGCTTCGGGCCAGCGCGGCCAACGCGGTGCCCTCGACCCCCGCATGGCCGTCCGCCGTCCGCGCAGGCGCGAACCGGCCGGCGTCGGCCCACCGGCGTACGGTGTCGTCGCTCACGCCGAGCAGCTCGGCCGCCTCGGCCAGTCGGTAGATCGTCATACCGGGCATGTTATCCGCAATTACGGATCAGTGGAGGTTGAGTCATCTCCGCAAGTGCGGATCCGTGCTGCGGGCGTGGGGCCGGTCGGGGAGGGTCTTGGCTGCGGTGGGGACAATGGAGCGGTGAGCGAGACGAGGAGCGGCTACCGCTCGAGCGTGTCCGGACTCATCGGTGCACTGGTGGTCTCGCTGGCGCTGATCGGGTCCTTCTTCGCCTTCTCGTTGTTTCAGCGGGGCAACTCGACCAACCCGGTGCCGACGGTGACCTACACCGCCGTACTCGCGCAGGCGAGGTCGCAGGCGCCGTTCCCCGTGCTCGCGCCGAAGTCCGTACCTGCCGGGTGGCGGGCGACGAGCGTGGACTGGAGCGGCGCCGGTCCGGAGAACTCGTGGCACCTCGGCTTCTTGACCGCGCAGGACGCGTACGTCGGTCTAGAGCAGGGAAACGCGGTCGCGCAGCGCTTCATCGCCGAGCACACCCGAGCGGACGCGCCCGGAGCACCGGTGCAGATC
>JANLYC010000518.1:0-2879 GCA_031365435.1 Nocardioidaceae bacterium | reverse complement strand
ACCCCGTACGCCGATGGAGGTCCCCCTCCCCTCCTGCGCGACCTGGGGGTCGCCCTGTGCCAGCTCCATCGTGACCGCCCCGCCTCCACGGCGTACCGACGCGGTCAGCGGCTGCTCGAAGCCGCGGCCGACCCAATGCATCGTGACGTGGACGCGATCGCTTCGCTGGCCGGCAGCTGGCGCGGCCTGGACGATGAGCTGTCGCTGTCGCTGTACCGCAGCTGCCTCGACATCGATCCGGCCAACCCCTACGCCCTGGGCAACGTGGTCGAGTTCGAGCTCACCTCCTCGGGCGACCTGGGCGCCATCGATGCCTTCCGAGAACAGCTGGCCGGCGCGGGCGAGCGATGCCGCGCCGAGGCGGCGGCCGGCATGAACCTCCCGTGGGCTCTCTTCGACGCCGGCAAGTTCGCCCTCCTGCTCGGGGACGTGCAGCAGGCCCTGAGCCGGCACGCCAAGGCAGCGCAGCTCGCCAGCTCGGGTCACATGCTCACGACCTCGGCCGCCTCAATCGAGCGGATCACCGCGGCCCTGCAGGTAGAGCTTCCCGGCGCCGCCCACGTGCTCGACGTGCTGCTGCTGGCGCGCACCGCCCGCTTCCCTTCAGCCGCGGACGCTGTGCTGAGGACAGCGCATCGCCTCCCCGGCGTGGATCAGGACACGACCGTCGTCATCGTGGCGGGCGGCACGGAAGAGACCGCGGAAACCTGGCTCCGTGAGCACGCAGGGTCCGTGGTGGAGGCGTTCGAAGGTTACTCGGGACTCGTCGTCTCCGGGGGTACCGACCGTGGAGTCGCCGGACTCGTCGGCGCCATCCGGACACGGTGGGGCGCCGGCATTCGCGCCGTGGGCTACCTTCCCGCCGACAACGTGGACGGTGCGCACGAAGACGCCCGGTATGACGAGCTGCGTCACTGCCCAGGCGCGGCCTTCAGCATCGGGCAGAGCCTGCAGGCCTGGCGCGACCTGCTGGCCTCGGGGGTGACCCCGGCGGCCGTGCGGCTGCTGGCCATCAACGGGGGCGCGATCGCCGCCACCGAGTTCCGCGTCGGGCTGGCGCTCGGCTGCCGCGTCGGAGTCCTGGTCGGCAGTGGGCGAGCGGCCGACGCCCTGCTCGTCGACGAGGGCTGGCTGACCGCGCCCGGGCTCGTCCGCCTCGGTGACACCCCAGCAGACATCAAGAGCTTTCTCTCAGATCACGGCGCGGCCGACAGCGCCTAGGGTTCCGGGTACTGCTGGCACAGGCGCTCGTACGGAAAAGCCTGGCCGACGAAGGTCGTCCACTCCTGCGCGGACAAGTTACGGCTGACCACCGCGCACACGGCTGCCTGCCATCCTGCCAGCGTCGCCGGGTACGTCTGGACACGCCCGTCGTCGCCGCCCACGATGACATCCCGCCCGTCCGCACTGATCACGACGGACGTGAGCGCCGAGGACGTCAGCCCGCCGATCGGCCGCTTCGACCGTGGGTCCCAGAGCTGCAAGCCGCCGGCTCCGGCACCGGCAAGCAGTCGCCCGTCCGGTGCGAAGGCCAAACCAGCGAAGGTGCTGTCCCCGCCCGGTTCCGTCGACAACGAGGCGACATCCTGGCCACCCGGCTTCGCCGGATCCCAGAGTCCGACCATGCTGTTCGCAGCCTGCCCAGGCGCATGGCCGGCGGCCGCCAGGCTCGTGCCGTCGGCGGAGAAGGCGACCGCCGTGAACCCTGCGCCTGAGTGCTGCACCAACACGTGGGACTCACCGGGCTCGTTGCGTACGGTCAGGTAGTCGGAGCCCGCCGAGGCGAAGTCGCCGCGCCGACTGAAGGCGACCGCGCGTACGTCTGCAGCCAACCCGGCGGCAAACCCCGCTGCGATCGTGCTCCGCGACGTGTCCCAGATCGCGATGGGCTGAGTCCCGGCCGACAACTCCTGCCGTCGGAGACCGTAGCCGACGGCCAACCGCCCACCCTCCGCATCGAAGGCAAGGGCACGCACGGTTGCCGTCGCCGGGGCAGGTAGCCGTGGCAGGGCTCGGTCCGACTTCGTGTCCCACAGGTGCACGCTCCCGTCTTCTGACCCAGCCGCCAAGAGGCCCGTCGAGCTCAGCGCCAATGCCGTCACCGGTCCGCGCCCGACCTGGATCAGCCGGGGTCCGCTGGACGCCTCCGGCGTCCACACCGTGACTGCGCCGTGGCTGTCACCCGCCGCCAGTGTGCCGGTCGGACTCGATGCAAGGGTCGTGACTGCGGTTCGGCCCCGATGGAGGGTGACCCCGGTCTTTCCCCAGTCGTCCGCCCGCCACGTCCTGATGGTCGAGGACATCGAGGTGATCCGCTGACCCGTGAAGGCCAGCTTCACGCTCGGGTCCGTGCTCGCGCCCCACGTGCCGCCGACGCCGATCTCTCGACGGCTCGCCAGGTCCCACCACCGCAGCTTCCGGTCCGAGCCGGCGGTCACCAGCGCCGCCCCCGGGCCGACCGCCAGGTCGACACTCGGACCGATGGGCTTGTCCAGTGTCAGGACCTGCCCGCTGCGCGGATCCCACACCGAGACACGATCCTGCCGGCTCCGGCATACGAGAAGCTGTCGAGAAGCAAACCTCAGCTCGGCAGGCTGCTGACCCGCAGGCAACCGGATCGATCGGGCGGGGCGGCTCGCGCCCGCCTCCAACCGGAACATCAGAATCTGCCCTGACCGTTGCTCCCCCACTGCCACTGTCTTGTCGTCCTGGCTGAACGCGACAGCCGTCGGACGTCCGCCGGGCGTCAGGGTCCTGGAGACGGTCGCCGACGCCATGTCCCAGACCCGCACCTTCCCGTTCAGCGAGAAAGCAGCGAGCGCAGCGGCCCGCACATCGAACGTCGGCTCCTGGAAGTCGGTGGACTGAGGCAAGATGCG
>JANLYC010000501.1:0-3594 GCA_031365435.1 Nocardioidaceae bacterium | reverse complement strand
GGTGATGGGCGATCTGTCGACCCGGCGGGCCAAGGTGCTGGGAACCGAGCCGGTCGGGACCGGGCGCACGTTGGTCAAGGCCGAGACGCCGCAGCTCGAGCTGATCAGCTATGCCACCGAGCTGCGGTCGCTGAGTCACGGCACCGGCACGTTCACCCGGAGCTTCATCGGGTACGAAGCCCTGCCCGGCCACGTCGCCGCCAAGGTCCTCGCCGATACCTGACCCGCCCTGTCCCCAAGGCAAACCCCCTCTGGCCCTGGCACGTTTGCCTAGTTCACAAGCCACCTGGCTTCTTCACAAGGCAAACGTGCCGCTAGGTCTGGGGGTTTGCCTCGGTGGCTCGGGGGTCGGTGGCTTGGGGGTTGGGCCAGGCGTCGACGAGCAGGGAGCGGGTATCCCGGAGGAGCTGCGGCAGCACCTTCGTCCGGCCCACCACCGGCATGAAGTTGGTGTCCCCACCCCATCGCGGCACCACGTGTTGATGCAGGTGCGCCGCGATCCCGGCCCCGGCCACGGTCCCCTGGTTCATGCCGATGTTGAACCCGTGGGCGCCCGAGGCCGCGCGTACGGCGGTCATCGCCTGCCGGGTCAGCTCCGCCACCTCGGCCACCTCGGCCGGCTCGAGGTCGGTGTAGTCGGCGACGTGCCGGTACGGACACACCATGACGTGGCCAGGGTTGTACGGGTAGAGGTTCAGCACGACGTATGACGACTCACCCCGGCGCACGACCAGGCCCCCCTCGTCATCGAGTGACGGGATGGCGCAGAACGGGCACACGTCCTGTTCCCCCGCCACCCTGGGCTTGTTCTCCCCGAGGATGTAGGCCATCCGGTGCGGCGTCCACAGTCGCTGGAACGGGTCCGACTCCCCCGCACCGTGCTGCGGCTCGAAGACCGTCATCCGCGTCGGCGGCATCCGCCGGCAGACCTGCAGACCGTCATACCTGGACCTTCTTGTCGACCGCGTCGACGATCCGCGCGATGGCTTCGTCGACGGGTACGCCGTTGTCCTGGTCACCGTTGCGGTAACGGAAGGACACGGCACCCTCCTCGACGTCGCGGTCGCCGGCGATCACCATGAACGGCACCTTCTGCAGCTGCGCGTTGCGGATCTTCTTCTGCATCCGGTCGTCGGACTCGTCGACCTCGACGCGCACGCCGGCACCGCGCATCCGCGTAGCCACCTGGTGCAGGTAGTCGTGATGCCGCTCGGCGATCGGGATGCCCTGAACCTGCACAGGCGCCAGCCAGGGCGGGAACGCGCCGGCGTAGTGCTCGACCAGGACGCCGAGGAACCGCTCGACCGAGCCGAACTTCGCCGAGTGGATCATCACGGGCTGCTGCCGCGTGCCGTCCGCCGCCTGATACTCCAGCTCGAAGCGGGCCGGCTGGTTGAAGTCGTACTGCACCGTCGACATCTGCCAGCTACGGCCGATCGCGTCCCGAGCCTGGACGGAGATCTTCGGCCCGTAGTACGCCGCGCCGCCAGGGTCGGCGATGAGCTCGAGCCCTGACTCGGTGGCCACCTGCTCGAGGATCGCGGTCGCAGTGGCCCAGTCGTCATCGGAGCCGACGAACTTCGACGAGTCGGCGTCGCGGGTGGACAGCTCGAGGTAGAAGTCGTCGAGGCCGAAGTCCTTCAGCAGACCGAGCAGGAAGTCGAGCAGGTGCTTGATCTCGGCCGGCGCCTGCTCAGCGGTGACGTAGGAGTGCGAGTCGTCCATGGTCAGTCCGCGCACGCGGGTAAGCCCGTGGATGACTCCGGACAGCTCGTTGCGGTAGACCGCGCCGAGCTCGAACAGACGCAGCGGCAGCTCCCGGTAGGACCGTCCACGTGACTTGAAGATGAGGTTGTGCATCGGGCAGTTCATGGCTTTGAGGTAGTAGTTGCTGCCCTCCATCTCCATCGGCGGGAACATGCCGTCGGCGTAGTACGGCAGATGCCCGGACGTCTCGAAGAGCGCTTGCTTGCTGATGTGCGGAGTCGCCACGAAGTCGAAACCCTCTTCGATGTGGCGCTGGCGCACGTAGTCCTCCATGACCCGCCGGATGACGCCGCCCTTGGGGTGGAACACCGCCAGTCCGGAACCGAGCTCATCGGGGAACGAGTAGAGATCGAGCTCGCGACCCAGCCGTCGGTGGTCACGGCGTTCGGCCTCCTCGATCCGGAGCAGGTGCTCCTCCAGCGCCTCCTTCGTCTCCCAAGCGGTGCCGTAGATGCGTTGCAGCTGCGGGTTCTTCTCGTCGCCGCGCCAGTACGCCGCGGCGCTGCGCATGAGCTTGAACGCCGGGATGCGCTTCGTGGTCGGCAGGTGCGGACCCCGACAGAGGTCCTTCCAGGCGAGCGAGCCGTCGCGCTTGAGGTTGTCGTAGATCGTCAGCTCGCCGGCACCGACCTCGGCGCCGGCACCCTCGGCGGAGTCCTCTGCCCGACCCGACCCCTTGAGTCCGATGAGCTCTAGCTTGTAGGGCTCGTGCTGGAGCTCCTCGATCGCATCTGCGTCAGTGACCGGACGGCGTGAGAACCGTTGCCCTTCTTTGATGATCTTGCGCATCCGGGTCTCGATCTTCTCGAGGTCCTCCGGCACGAAGGGCGTGGCCACGTCGAAGTCGTAGTAGAAGCCGTCAGTGATCGGCGGTCCGATGCCCAGCTTCGCGTCGGGGTACAACTCCTGGACCGCCTGCGCCAGCACGTGCGCGGTCGAGTGCCGCAGGATGTCGCGACCGTCGGCCGAGTCGATCACCACCGCCTCGACCTCGCTGCCGTCACCGAGCTCGTGGGACAGGTCGCGCAGCTCGTCGTCGATCCGCGCCGCGATGACGGCCGGATCGTCAGCGAAGAGCTCCCACGCCTTCGTGCCCGTCGTCACGGTCCGCTCAGCACGATCGGCTGCGCTGACGACGGTGACACGGAGGTCGGACACGAAGACTCCTGCGGGACGGTGCCGCCGAAGCGGCGTACGAGGCGGCAGCACGCCGCGCGGTCCCGTCGATCGTATCGACCGGGTTCGCGCCACGTCGCGGCAGTTTCCGGTGGGCCCGCCCCGGCACTTTCCGCCGGACTCTCGGCGGCGCTGCACCCTCAGCCGGCCGCGAACTCCATGAGGCGACGCCACGCGTCACGACACTCGTCCGACCAGTCGGCATACGAGCGGTCGAAGAAGCTGTGCGGCGCCCCCGGGTAGACGTGCAGGTCGTGGCCGACACCCGCCTCGGACAAGGCAGTGTCGAACTGTTCGATGACCTCGACCGGGATGGACTGGTCGGCGCCTCCGTACAGCCCCAGCACCCGGCACTCGAACTCACCGGCGTGCTCGATCACCGACGGCAGCTTGTCCCGCCAGGGCCCGGCCGTGCCGTAGAAGCTCACGACCCCACTGAGGCCATGGCCTTCGAGAGCCTGCCGCAGGGAGAAGGCGCCGCCCATGCAGAAGCCGACCGTCAGCACCCGGTCGACCCCTCGTTCAGCCCGCAGGTGTCGCACCGCTGCCCCCACGTCCTCGCTCAGCTCGTCGGGCTGGACCTGCGCGACATGCAGGGTGGAATCCCAGTCTTCGTCGCGCGGCACGAGCCCGGCGGTCCGCCCGAAGTAG